>VGGL01000017.1 GCA_016868575.1 Bacteroidota bacterium | reverse complement strand
TTACACCCCATGTCAATGAATCATGAGGGAGAGTATTATTCCGATCATGGATCTCCGATATTTTCAAGCGAAGATCCCGGGAATTACCCCACAGACAACCTTACGCTTTGGGCGCTGCCAAGCAATGGTGGAACTTCTGCCAACAGCCGTGCTCCTGGAAATACTTATCGTTATCAACGCTGTGAATACCTTATTCTTCCTTCAGAAATGGCAGCATCCGGACTTCCTTCCGGATCGATCATCAATGGTATCGGATACTGGATTTCAACCGCCGGCGTAGGTTCGATCACCGGAACATTCAATGTTTATCTGATGAACACCACTGATGTCTCATATACGCTGGGAACAAGTTGGAATGTCACTGGTTTCACTCAGGTATTGAATAATACCAGTTGGACAGTTCCGATAGCTCTGGGCACGTATGATGTTCCTTTCACTGGTGGATCTTCATTTACCTATACCGGAGGCGGTGTTTATGTTGCCTGGGAATTTAGCTACCCGACAGGAACTCTCGGCACTACACACCCTGTCCATCAATGTAATAATTCCCTCCCAGGATTATTATATTCCGCAAGACACAGCAGCTCCATGCCAACTGCCTTGAGTGCATCAGCATTCAGACCTGCCACCAGGTTTACAACCAGTTCATATGATGACTTGATTGACTTGTCAAACATTTATACGACAGAGAAAACGCCAGTCCCTTACAACAACCCTTGTCCGATAGGAGTTAGGGTTGCCAATGTATCAACTGATCCTCAAACCTTTGATGTTACAGTCGAAGTTAGAGATCAGGCCACTTCAACCCTTAGATATACAGCTACACAAGCAGTAACGAGCCTTGCTGCAGGATCCAGCACAACTGTTTCGTTTACAGGATATGCTCCAACGATCCTGGAAAATGTGAATATTACTGCATTTACAAGTACGCTGGTAGGAGAAAACTGGACAGTGAATAATACCAAGACCATTCCTGCCACCGTGAATAACAACCTCTACTCCTATTATTATGGTTCTCCTGCACCTTCCACAGGTTATGGATTTACTTATAGCATCGGTGGTATTTTCACCAATAAATATCATATATATGGAAGTGGCAGCATCCCTTCGGCCAATTTATTTGTTTACAACTATGCAGCCAATGTGGGGAGGACTATTTATGCAGTGGTACTGAATTCAGCAGGCACGATTGTCGCTCAATCTGCAAACCTGGTGATCACCACTCCTGATATGGGAACCAACAAGAATTTCACGTTCCCAACCCCCCCTACCTTTACGGATGAAGACTTCTATGTCGGTTTAGCTCAATCCACTGCTGGTGCTACGGTTGCATGGTATCCCATGGGGAGTATAACAGAAGATCCACAGCGAGGCAGTACTTTTTACACTTTTTCCCTTACCGGCGGCACCCCAACCATGTCAACCAGTCCTTATAAATATATGATCGAAGCCCTGGTTGGACCTGTATCCATTGCCCACGATGTTGGGACGCTTTCTATTGATGATATTCCTTCATCTATAACATTACCGGCTACAATAACACCGAAAGCTACCGTTAAAAACTTCGGTGTTAATACCGAAACATTTGATGTGACCATGATTACAACCGGATATACTTCGACAAAAACGGTCACCAATCTTGCTTCATTAACAACCACTCAGGTGACCTTTGATCCCTGGACGCCTGCCGTTGGACAATACTCCATTCAGGTTTGTACGCAGTTAACCGGAGACCTTGAACCAACCAACGACTGCAAAACTCAAGTTGCCGGGGTGTATACCGGAAGCTGGAGCAGCGGGAATGCCATTCCAACCGGCACCTATCTGGGAACTGGTTCATCTTATGTGGAACAAACAGAAAGTACACCTGTCGGCCACATCTTTAGTGTTGGCGGCAACACCACATTAGGAACAGAAGTGTTTGAATACAATGTCAACACAAATACATGGTCGACAAAAACTCCATTGCCTGCAGGCAGGAGGGTGTTAGGCTCGGCCATTGTAGGTGATTATCTCTACGCCATTGGCGGTTCGGACATGGCATCAGTTTATCAATCGACGGTCTACAGGTACAGCATCTCGGGTAACAGCTGGACTACAGTGGCAAGTCTGCCCATTGCGATTGCCTGGGGAAAGGCCGTTGCTTATCAAAACAACTACATTTACTTTGTTGGCGGGCATGATGGTACGAATTATCTAGCAACAGTATACGTGTATGATATTGCTGCCAATACCTGGACCGCTGCTACATCCATGCCAGGTGCAAGGATCGGCGGGGCTTTGGGTATCTCCGGCAATCAATTGGTTTATGTTGCCGGCGCTGATCCCTCATTTATTGTAAATACCGTCTATGTTGGAACCATTGACAGTGGTAACCCGTATCTTATTTCCTGGAGCACCAAGAGTCCATTCCCGGGTACTGCTCCCGGCGCCACCTATTCGCTGAACCATGATTTTGCTGCACTGGAAGCAGTGGGAGCTGAAATCCCCGGTATTGAACCAACGGATGCAACACCGTATCCCGGCGGTACCATGTACCGGTTTGATGGCGCTACCTGGGGTGCTGATGGGATCATTGTTGCCAATGGAAGCAATACAAGTGCCTGGAGTCCTGCAGTTCCAAATCCCTGCTATTCCTATGATGTACCTTCAGATACCTGGACCAAACAGGGTGATGTACCAACACCGGTACTTGGCGCTTCGTTGGGTTCTGTGAACCTCTCTTCCGGTAGCGATTATACCTGGAAACTGGTGGTTGCCTCAGGACTGGGTGTTTCAGCCACAACTACCGTCACCCAAATATGGGCTGATGAATTGGCACCCAGCATGAAAACATTGAACCTGACATTATTCCTGGAAGGACTTTGGAACGGCGTCGGAATGAATGAAGCCCAGAATGATATGGGTTCACAGTGGGGAGCGGGCGTTGCTGATCATGTGACAGTGGAACTGCATGACGGAACAACACCTTATGGTCTAGTCTGGAGTCAGGCAGATGTTCCCGTGTCTACCAGTGGCGCAGCTTCGATCTCAACCATTCCCGCCATTCATAGTAGCAGCTATTATCTTGTAATCAAGCACCGTAACAGTGTTGAAACCTGGAGCGGCGCACCTGTCTCTTTTGCAGGATCACCTATTACTTATAACTTCACAGATAATGCCAACAAAGCATTTGGCGATAACCAAGCGAACTTAGGCTCCGGTGCTTATGGCATTTATGGTGGAGACGTGAATCTGGATGGGATATTAGATTCCAATGACCTTGGAGATGTGGACAATGACGCCAATAACTTCGTGATGGGTTATGTAGCCACCGATGCCAATGGCGACGGGGTTGTTGACTCGAACGACATGGGGCTTGTGGACAACAATGCCAATGCGTTTATCATGGTGATTGTGCCGTGATAGCCATCGCCCAGCCTCTTCCCTACTGGATTCCCGCTTTCGCGGGAACCTAGGGGTTAGGGGTGGGGCTGATATTCCCGCTTTCGCGGGAATGGGGGCTGCTCAGTGTTGAGCAGCCTTTTTTCATTATTGCTTTTCGAGTAGATGTTATATCCTGTTTACAATATATTGGACAGTACTTCGGCTTCTTTGCTCCAAAAGAATGGTTCTGTTGTGAAGCACGTTTTCAATGGCCCCCGGGGAATAATGGCGTATGGTGATCAGTTCCAGGCCTTTGTTATACCTGACCTGAAAATCCTTTTGCTTCAATGACAGGATGAAATCGGGAAGTTTTCGCTCATCTTCATCCACACAGATGCTTACGGTGATGGCGGAATGTTGCATGAGATTCAGCCGGATGCGGTAATCGGCCATCAGTCCGAAGAGCAGGTGAAGACTTTTTTCAGTGATAAAGGAAAAGTCCCGGGGGGAGATGGACAGCAGTGCCTGGTTGAAACGGAAGATAAAGGAGGGCAAATCGGCTTCATAGGTGTCGATGTCATGGATCAGCGAGCCGGTTCCATTAGGTAACAGGAAAGACCTGATATAGAGCGGGATCCCTTTATTTTGCAAGGGCTGGATGGTTCTAGGGTGGATCACCTGGGCGCCGTAATAGGCCAGTTCAATGGCTTCGGCATAGGATATCTCATCGAGTTTACGGGCATCATCGAACAACCGTGGATCAGCATTCAGCAGTCCCGGGACATCTTTCCAAATGGTGACTTCTGAAGCATTGGTGGCATAGGCAAAGATCGCTGCCGAGAAGTCTGATCCTTCCCGTCCAAGCGTAGTGGTGTGGCCGTCATCCGTACCACCGATGAAACCCTGGGTGAGGAAGAGCTTCTTGTGTTGCAGGTTCCGGCTCCTGAAATCCTTCACCCGTTCCATGATCAGGTGGTTGGTCTGAACCCAGTTCACTCTCCCTTCCCGCCAGGTATGATCTGTCCGGATCAGCTTCCGGGCATCGAACCACTGACAGGGAAAGCCATCATCCAGAAAGAAGTAATACACGATTGTGGAAGAGATCAATTCTCCGAAACTGACGATCTGGTCATAATCGAAATCAGGATCTTCGCCGGGCTTCCCGGCCAGAAAGGTCTTCAGCTCATCAAAGAATTCTTCCACATCCACATACACCGCGTGATTCTTATCCGGGAACAGATCTTTCATGATCTCCTGATGATACTGATAGACGGCGTCGAGTGAATGCCATATTTCAGTATCCTTTTGTGCAACGAATGCCTGATGCACCTGTTCAAGGGCATTGGTCATCTTGCCCATGGCTGAAACAATGACAACAAGGTCTTCGTCTCTGTGGTTTTTCAGGATGGATGCCACATTCCTTACGCCCGCTGCGTGCTGGAGGGCAGCCCCGCCAAATTTATATATTCTGATATTCATATACTTAACCTAATCATTGAGTTTATTCTGACATTCTCGTTTTTTGAGTCTAACTGAGTAAATTAACCAACAACCCTGCACCCACAGCGATACTGAAGCTGAGCATAGTCCCAATCAGGACATATTCTGCTTTTATCGTATCGCCTTCCCTAAACCTGAGTATTGACTTGGCAGCAAGAAGAAATCCAATGATCTCATATTCGCCAATCAAAAATATTGTTAGTGTGAGTAGTCGTTCTATGACCCCAATAAGTTTTCCTGCATTTGGAAGATCAGAAACATCACCAACCAAATTATTGATTTTTATATTGTATGCAAACAACAACTCTTTGATTATCACATTGGCGGGGCTCATGCAAATAAAGTAACCTCCGATAATCAGAAGTGTTCTTGAGCTGACAGGCAATTGAAAAATTGGGGCAAGATTGAATAGATAGGAATATAACATCACCACAAGCGTGATGAAAGATAAATGACTTGCCTGATCAATAAAAAACAACCACTTTTTTAAGACAGAAATTCCGCTGATCTCTTTCTTTAGTATATCAAATAATAGATGGAATCCTGCGATTAGCGCAGAACCAATGAAAAAGAGAAACTGAAAGGATAATACCCATGATATGATAAAAACGATAAGAATATACCACCAGATCATTTTGCCAGAAATACCCAGATCACTTTTATCACGGGCCATCTCATTGCTCTGAAAGAAAAAGTCAGCCAACAAGTGCGCAATGAACTGTAGAATCAACAACTGGCTAATTTCCACAAACTCTTTGTTTAATCGTATTTTCAAGCCTCTTCACGGCAAGATCTATGGCATTCCATCCTGCGCTTGTTGAATGCTGGTTTACAGTTGATTGCTTGATTTTTAACTTTTCAGAGATTATTTTCTCATTATATCCCATGAGCTTAAAATAAAGCACTTCGCATTGCTTGGCCGTAGCCCTGCTAAGTTGAAAATCAATAAGAGCAAGGAATGGATCAATCTCTTCATTAAGTCTATCTTCGCTTGACTGGAAGAAGAGTGTTCTTTTAATACTTATCTTTTCCTTGTTGTGTGTTTTATGTTCATTGATTATTCTTCCAGATAAATATATTGCATCTCCATCAATAATCCCTCTTTCAGGTTCATAACGCTGAAGATCACCGAGTCCTATGGCAATACGTATTCCGTAGGTTTTAAATAGCTTCATGCGAATCATATCAATAGAAGAACCATGCTTTTGAACCGTGATCCGGGTTGATTTTATGCAGCATTTAATAATGAGTGCAATACGAATTGATTCAGCAGGATTTGGAATAACACATTCCAAGTAGTCTCCTTTGATGATTCGACCGTATACATTGTAATTATCAGTTATCATACCCAAAACATTAATCAGAGAACGATCGACCTTCTCTTTGTTTATATCATCCAGGCTTGTATAACCAATTATATCCGCAGAGATTACCGCTTTGACCATTACGCAATGTTTATTGCAAAATTAATACAATTATATGTTATTAAGCCTATAATTTACATTTATCGTTCAATATGGCTATATATGATTAATATAGATGGAATAACCGATATTTATTTGATAAACAATCACAAGAATTGTATTTTTGCAGTTGATAATATCTTGGTCATTGAATGCAGAACAACTCCTTGCGGTATTTCAGCAGGGAGGCGCAACCCGACGGATACAAGCTTTACTCGGAGACAAAAAGCCATGCCGGATCCACCTCCGCGGCCTTGTCGGCTCGGCAAGATCTTATTACCTGGCGGCAGTTTTCGGGGGAGAACTATTGTCCCACTTCACCATCCTTCCCGATAAAGAAAGCGCAGCCTATTTCCTGAATGACCTGGAGCGGATCTTTGACGATCAGGAACGCCCCCTGCGGGAAAAGAAAGTATTATTCTTCCCTTCCTCATACCGGCGAAAAGGGGAAATCAATAACAAAGACAGCCAGGCCATCTTGCAGCGAACCGAAGTGTTAAACCGGCTGAGCAGTGGCCATGATCCTTCCATTATTGTCACCTACCCCGAAGCCATCGGAGAGCTGGTGATCTCCCGGCAACACCTGGAAAAGAACCGTTTTAACCTAAAAAAAGGGGAGCGGGTCAGCCTTGACTTTCTCACCGAACTGCTCTCTGAATACCATTTCGAACGGGTTGATTTTGTGTATGAACCCGGGCAGTTTTCCATCCGAGGTGGGATCATTGATGTTTATTCCTTCCTTGGAGAACATCCCTACCGGATCGAGCTTTGGGGTGACAAGGTAGAATCGCTGCGAAGCTTTGATCCTTCCAACCAATTGAGTATCAAAACCTTTCCGCAAATCACCCTGATCCCGGAGTTACATGATCCGGGTGAAGGCTTTACCTCCATCTTCAGTTATCTGGATAAAGAAAAAGTGGTTTTCTGGATTGAGGATCCGCTTTTTATTTCAGACCGGATTGAAATGGAAAGACAAGCTTTTGCAATGCACCGGTCAGGACAAGGGGTTGAATACCTTATCACCGGCGCTGATTTCAGGCAGGCGCTCATCGGTTTTTCTACGATCGAAATGGGGCATCAGGCAACATTTCCGGATGCCACGGACATCACTGTGGAGTGTCGCCCGCAGCCATCTTTCAATAAAAACTTCGATCTTTTCTTTGAAAACCTGATCAACAACAACCATGAAGGGATCACCAACGTGCTGCTGGCCGATAATCCCAAACAGGTTGAGCGGATCCAGGCGATCATGGCAGATATCCAGGCCAGGCATAAGGTGCCGGAAGAGATCCTCCTTTCGGCCATCCACCGCTCTATCCATGAGGGTTTTATCGACCTTGACAACCGGATAGCCTGCTATACCGACCATCAGTTATTCAACCGTTATCACCGGTTTGTGCTCCGAGATGGATATGTTGCCAGGGAAGCCTTGACGCTAAAGGAGATCTTCAATCTTCAGCCCGGGGATTACATCACCCATATCGACCATGGCGTGGGCCGTTTTGGCGGGTTGGAGAAGATCATCAACAACAGGAAGGTGCAGGAGGCCATCCGCATCATCTATAAAAACAACGACATCTTGTATGTCAGCATCCACTCGCTGCACAGAATTTCAAAATATATTGGGAAAGATGGTAAGGAGCCAGAGCTTAACCGGTTGGGTTCGGAGGCGTGGAACAACCTGAAGAACAAGACCAAGCGGAAAGTCAAGGATATTGCGAAAGATCTGATCAAACTCTACGCGAAGCGAAAAGCCACCAAAGGATATGCCTGTGCGCCGGATACCTATCTGCAACATGAGTTGGAGGCATCTTTCATGTACGAAGATACCCCGGATCAGGTGAAAACGACGGCCGACGTTAAGAAAGACCTGGAAGCCGATTTTCCGATGGACCGTCTTCTGTGCGGAGATGTTGGATTTGGAAAGACCGAGATTGCCGTTCGGGCTGCGTTCAAGATGGTGGCAGAGAGCAAACAAGTTGCCTTGCTTGTTCCCACGACGATTTTGGCGCTTCAGCACTACAAAACATTTACCTCCCGGATGGAAGGTTTTCCCTGCAAGGTAGATTATATCAATCGTTTCCGGAGTACCAAAGAGCAGAAACAGGCGCTGGAAGACCTGAAGAATGGAAAAACAGATATTTTGATCGGGACGCACCGGCTGATCAGTGAGGATGTCAAGTTCCAGAACCTTGGATTGCTGATCATCGATGAGGAGCAGAAATTCGGGGTGGCGGCCAAAGAGAAGATCAAGAAGTTCAAAGTCAACGTGGATACCCTGGCACTCACTGCCACGCCAATTCCGCGTACCCTGCAGTTTTCGCTGATGGGCGCGCGGGATCTCTCGATTATCCACACGCCTCCGCCAAACCGGTACCCTGTGGAAACGGAGTTGCATACCTTGCGGGAGGAGCTGATCAGGGACGGGATCCTGTATGAGATTTCGCGTGGAGGACAAGTATTTTTTGTTCACAACCGGATACAGAACATCCATGACATGGCGGGGTTGATCCGGAAGATGGTTCCGGATGTATCGGTGGCGGTGGCTCATGGGCAGATGGAAGGCCGGCAACTGGAAAAAACGATGACCGAATTTATTGAAGGTGACTATGATGTGTTGGTTGCCACTACCATCATCGAGTCGGGGCTTGACATTCCCAATGTGAACACCATTTTTATCAATGATGCCCATCATTACGGGTTAAGCGATCTTCATCAGCTTCGCGGGAGGGTAGGCCGGTCGAATAAAAAAGCTTTTTGTTATCTGCTGGCCCCTCCCCTTTCGGTGCTTACCGATGATGCCAGGAAGCGTCTGAAAGCCATTGAAGAATTTTCCGATCTGGGAAGTGGATTCAACATCGCCATGCGCGACCTGGATATCCGCGGAGCAGGAAATATCCTGGGCGCTGAACAGAGCGGATTCATTTCTGAGATTGGGTTCGACATGTACCAGAAAATTTTGGATGAGGCCATTTCAGAGTTGAAAGCAGAAGATTTCAGGGAAGTATTTCACACAGAAAGGCCGACAGATCTGGTGAAGGATTGTGTTATTGAGACCGATCTGGAGGTGATGATCCCGGATGAATATGTTAACAATGCCGCTGAGCGACTGATCTTGTACAAAGAGCTGGATTCTGTGGATTCGGAGGAAGCGTTGCATGTTTTCACGGAGCGGCTCATTGACCGGTTCGGTCCAATTCCTCCTCCCACCCAGGCGTTGATAAACGTGCTGCGGTTACGCTGGATGGCGAAATCGCTGGGTTTTGAAAAGATCGTTCTGAAACGGGAGAAGATGGTGTGTCATTTCATCAGCCAGTCCGATTCGGCATATTTTAATTCAGATACCTTTAACCGCATTTTGGAGTATCTGAAGGAAAATTACCGCAACACGCGGATGAAGGAAGACGGGAATAAGCTGACCATGAGTTTTTATCCGGTTCCCGGTATCCTCGATGCGATGGAGATTTTCAGGAAGATAGGGGGATGACCTCACCCCCTAGCCCTATCCAGCAATGACCTCACCCCCTAACCCCCTCTAAACTCCAATGACCTCACCCCCTAACCCCCTCTCCTAAAAGGAGAGGGGGAAATGCCCTCCCCTAGGTTCCTGCGAAAGCAGGAATCCGAGAGGGGGAAATGGGAGGGGTCATTGAATATTAATTTCGTCGACGCAGTAACTGGTGGTGTTGTTGGTCTTGTCGCCGGCGTACTTGAAGGCGATGAAGAAGGTGCCGGTATAGCCTGAGGGTAAATAGGGCGCCAGGCTGATGTCGCCGGAGGGAACCCACTCGTAGTTGGGGTTGGCTGATCCGGCGAGAGTTGCCGGGATGGTGGTCCAGGTTGCACCGGAGATATTCGATCCGTTGAAATCGGTGGATATCAACACCGTTAATCCATCATGTTTATAGTAGGCCATGGCCGATTTGAAGTTCAGGATCATGCCGGCGGCGTACTGCACCTCAGGGGTAATGAGGTAGGTTACGTTGGTGTTATCCAATGAGTTGTACGCCGTGGCCTGGGTATATTTATCTGTGTTGTATGTCTTGCCCTGCCATTTCCGGCTTCCTTCCACAGCTGCATTGGTCCATCCTTCGATCTGGATGTCGGTATAGTTTACAGCCATGTCGAAGTTTTCATGGACGGAGGTCACAACGATTGGCCCTACACTCCCGCCTTTACGTACATTCACAGCGTCAATGCAGTAAGAGGTGCTATTGTTTTCATCTCCTTTGTACTTGAATCCGATATAGATATTTCCGGTATATCCGGTCGGGACATAGGTTGACAATGGGATCTCATCCGAGGGCACCCATTCATAGTTGGCATTTCCGGAACCTGCCAGGGTAGCAGGAATTTCAACCCAGGTGGCTGTTTCCGGATCTCCTGTCCAGCTGTGTAGCAGCCAGACAGATAAGCCATCATGTTTGTAATAAGCCATAGCTGACTGGAAGGAGAGCTTCAGTTGCGTGTTATAGGCAATGGGTGGGGTGATCAACCAGGGGATGTTGGACGCATCTGAGGTTTGATAGGATGTAGCCTGTGCATATTTATCCGTATTAAATATCTTTCCCTGCCAGTTCCGGGTTCCCGCTGCGGCCAGGTTGGTCCATCCGGTGAAAGTGATGTCTTCATTCGATACGACGTCGTCGAAGTTTTCGATCAGGCTGTCGATAGTGGAAGGACTACCTACCGGATATGAAAACTCGCCAACCGGAGGAGGTGGTGGTGGTGTGGAATCATTGAATCCTATTACATCTTCGATACTCCGAATGGTTAATTGAAATTCCGAATCGTAAATGGATAAAATACCAACGACGGTGCCCGTTCCACCAGGTATCAATTGGGAGGCAAAATCAGCATATTTACTGGTCCTCACAATCAAAGATTTTCCCTGAGCATCCTTAATATCATGCTCTGTTGCATCATAAAGCTGATTAGCAAATACTTCTCCCGAGTCAGGGAAATAAACATTCTCCAATTTTACGAGTGTACTGAGGTAATCAAAATTATTCCCGCCAATACTTATCAACCGGGGAGTTGGTGGAGTTCCCGGAAAACTGTCCTTATAAATATGATTACTGGTAAGAATTTCAGGAAGTCTTCCAATCTCTCCTCCATTATTGTATCCAAGCTGAATCAATTCATGGTAATCCCCAATGCATATTCCCTTACACTTAATAAACACCCTCTGTCCCACACGATAGACATTATGAATATCGTACATATCAAGCCCTATCTCTATCCCACCCGTTTCATCCTGGATAACCATCCTTTTGTAGAGATTTCCGGATTTATCATTAGCAACCACGATACCTTGGATTATTGTATCGCCATCAATGGTATCTAGTGTACCAGAGTAGGAAGATTTCAATTTTGCGATACTCCAGTTAGATTTAAAATCAACCGTTGGCATGATGAGCAGGGGTTCATTAAAATCTTCTTTCACGCAACCGCCAATAAATGCTGAAAAAGCGATCAGCAAAACACCGGACATTAATAAAATTGTTTTTTTCATGATCTTTTAAATTATTTTATTTGATTATATGCGAATACCAATATTCAGGAAATAGGTACGACCGAAGGCGTAATAATACTTTGGTGGAAACTTGTCGATATTCTTTCCGGCAAAATCGAACCGGAGTTGTTCATAGCCACCTGTAATGATCTCTTTATTGTTGAAGATATTGCTAACACTGAAATTGATGTTGATGAAGACCTTATTGATCTTGATCGATTTACCCACAGAGGCATCAACGGTGAAACCATCATTTAATTTCTGTTGGCGAGAGATCGCAGCGATTAAAGGTTGCTCTTCCGGGATAAGATTTTCGATTGCAGCAGAGCTTCTCCTTTCTGGATTAAAGTCAAGGTAGATCCTGTCAAAATAGTTAATATTCAGGTTGAAGTACCAGTATTTTGGTGCGGTATAATTTAACCCTACAGCTGTTGCAGTCTGGGGGGTTCCACTCACAAAGAAATTTTTGCAATAAATAATTTCGTTTGTATCAGGCTTGGAGCCATTATCAAAAGTAATGGTTGCATCAGGATGGTTGATATAACGATAATTACCATAAGCTAAAACACCATAAGCAGTTAGGGAGGGAATGAGCTTTCCCTCAATTCCCAGCTCCAATCCGCGATGACTTCTATTGATTCCTGTCATGACATGATTGACCAATGTTTGATATTCATCATGATAGAAGCTGTTTATCTCCACCTGATTATAGAAATAGGTTTGGAAAAGTGTCAGTCTGGTTTTCAGGTTTGGATGGTTATAGATATAGCTGATCTCGCCGCTCAGGATCTGTTCTGATTGGATATCAGGCACTACGTCATCACGGGTTTTAGGAGAGATATACGAATTCCGGATGAGCGGCGGGCGGGTGAGGTAACCGGCCATCACCTGGAGGAAGTGTCGCCTGGGGAACTTATAGGTAAGTCCGCCTTTTATACCAAAATCATTAAAAGACTGTGAAGCTGATTTCCCGAAGGAGTTGTCGGGATGACGTCCGTTTTTCATCTTCCCGTCACGCCAGAAAGTGGTATAGGTGAAATGGCCTGCGAAGAAGAAATCTGTCTTATTGTATGAGAACTTGGGCTGTGCCCAGAGTGTGCCGGAGTAAAGGTTGATGTCGAAATTGTACCCGAATTTATCGCCAACACCTACCTTGCGGTTTGGGTTATTCAAGTCGTTCTGCATGCTATTGGGATCATTTGGAAAATCTCTTTCTGCGTATTGATCGACATCCAGCCAGTACTGACCTCCGAGGAGATCGTCGATGACCTTGAAGTGTTTGCCCTGATACTTCCTGAATTCTATCCCGCCATCCAGGTTGATATGTTCATTGATTTCACGGTTTAAGGTGGAAGTGACAGCAAGCTGATTTTGGTCGATATGATATTCTTCGACGATATAGCTGGATCCTCTTCCCTCCATGTTATTCAAATAATTGATCTGATAGAGGTCATCCCATTTGATCTGGCTGCGGGCAGGGTCATTGATCCAGGCATTGGTAATATCATTGACGAGGGTGGGATCAGGATTCTCGTCCTGTTCAGCATAGCTGGGAAGATAGCGATAATAGTCGGGGCGGGGATCAGCGGAGTTATACCAGTTTAATGCGGATGTTCCGTTTTTCCCGATGGTATAGGATATGGCCGTATTCAATTCCGTTTCAGGGTTGATCGTCCAGTAGTGGTTAAGAATGAACATCGGCTCATGATAGCTTTTCACTTTGGCATTGCGCTTTGCTCCATTCTGGTAACCCCAGTTCGGGTTGTAATAATTTGTGCCGGTAAGGTTATAGGCTTCCTGTGTTGCCGCTGCCTGCATGCCCCGTTTGGTTGGTGCACCGTAGACGGTAAGCCCCAGGCTGTGTTGCTCGTTGATCTTTCTTTCGATGCCGATGAAATAGCCCCAGGCATCGTAGAAGGTACCTTCAACATATCCGCCATTACCATGTCTGCGCGAGCCGCTAAGGGTAAAAGCCCATTTGTCGTCTATCAATCCTGTAGAGTAGGTCAGCATTTCCCTGAACTGATAGGTCTTGTTGGAATGGCTAAAAGTGGCTTTCAGCTGTTTCCGTTGTTTGGATGCCCGTGTGATGATGTTGGTACTGCCGCCCAGGCTTCCGAAGGCAAATGAGGAAGGGGCTAAATTCTCAACGGATACCCTGTTCCGGGTCACATCATTCAAGCCGCCCCATTCAGACCATACAGCCCGGCCGGTTTCGGCATCATTCACCATGACCCCGTTCATATAAACCGACTCATAATCGCTGTCGTACCCGCGGGTACGGAAAAACATAGGACCAAAAGTATATGCGGCGGTCTTTGTGAAAATGTCATCCGAAGCATTCAGCAGTCCTGAAACGTTTTGGTTATTATCGCCGGCTTCTGAATCGAGCTCCGACAGGTTCACTTCGGTGATGCCTTCTGACTGGGTCTCGCCCGTGTAGGTACGCATGGTAATTCTTCCAAGGTCTACCGGGTCTTTCCCAATCTGCACCGAAACGCGGGTGGCATCGTATCCGTCCCGGGACAACTCAACGATCCATTTCCCTTCAGGAACACCGTCAAGGATGAAGATGCCTCCCTGATCCGTTACGGTTGAAAATTCATTCAGTGAAACAGTGACACCCGGTAACGGATAACGGGTTCCCTCATCGGTGATGATACCCGTGATACGGGTCTGCTGACCCATCGCGGTAATCGCACACATTATCAGCAAAGGGAGCATGCGTAGAATCTTTCTCATATTGGTATCTGATTTTATTATTCGCATTAAAAAAAGGGTGACAAAGTTATTACTTTTACTGATACAGCCTTATCGTTATCTTTGCAAAATATTCCAAAATCCGCAAAATGAAAAAAACATCACTGTTCATATTCCTGTTGCTCTCCTGGCTTTCGATGACAGCACAGGATCAGGAGAAAAAAGCTATTGTCGGCTGCATTGCGTTCTATAATCTTGAAAACATCTTCGATACCATTGATGATCCGCTGACCGATGATGAAGAGTTCCTTCCCACGGGCGCCAACCAATGGACGTCGGAACGGTACCGGAAAAAGCTGGACAATATGTCGGAAGTGATTGTTCAGGTTGGAGGGGAGATGGTAAAGGGAGGCCCTTCGATCATTGGCTTGTCGGAGGTGGAAAACCGGGGGGTATTGGAAGATCTCATCCGGACTACGGCGATGAAGCCGGCGGGGTACCAGATCGTTCACGCAGATTCGCCCGACCGGCGCGGGGTCGATGTGGCACTGCTTTATAAACCTTCGGTTTTTACCGTCACAAGCAGCATGTCTGCCCGGCTGTACATCCATGACCGGCCCGATTTTCTCACCCGCGACCAACTGGTGGTCACTGGCAATTTTAACGGAGAACCCCTCACCGTCATCGTCAACCACTGGCCCTCCCGTGGCAATGCCCCGGAATTCAGAATGGAAGCTGCCAGGCTGGCCCGATACCTGGTCGATTCGCTGCTCAAACTCGACCCCCAAAGCAAGATCATCGTGATGGGCGACCTGAATGATGACCCGGTTGACCCCAGCGTTTTCAAACAACTGAACGCAATAGGCAGGCAAAAAGACGTCGGACCATCTGATCTCTTCAACCCCATGTGGCAGATGTTCAAAGATGGTGTCGGATCCCTTGCCTACCGCGATTCCTGGAACCTGTTCGACCAGGTCATTGTTTCGCACGCCTTGCTTGGAAATGACCGTTCAACATACAAATTTTACAAAGCCAACGTTTTCAGTAAGAAATTTCTTTTGCAGAAAGAAGGACAGTACGCCGGATATCCATTCAGGACCTTTGCCGGTGGAGCTTATGCCGGGGGGTACAGTGATCATTTGCCGGTGTATATCTTCATCGTGAAAGAGGCTTTAAAAGACGTACAACCTCCGAAAAGCAGTGACCAACAAAGATAGATTAGTCAAGAACCTAATATCCTGCTCCGTGTCTGACAGCATCATCATCATACCCACATACAACGAAAAGGAGAATATCGAGAAGATGATCCGCAAGGTCTTCTCGCTCGAGAAACCTTTCGACATCCTGATCATCGAGGACAATTCCCCGGATGGAACGGCAGCCATTGTCCGATCCCTGATCTCGGCGTTCCCCGACCGCCTCTTCATGGAAGAGCGGAAAGGCAAACTGGGTCTGGGAACGGCTTACATCCACGGGTTCAAATGGGCATTGCAGCGAGATTACCAATATATCTTCGAGATGGATGCCGATTTTTCCCACAACCCTGATGACCTCATCCGGCTTTACTTTGCCTGCAAGGATGACGGCGCTGACCTGGCCATCGGCTCGAGGTATATCGGAGGGGTGAATGTGGTAAACTGGCCGATGGGAAGGGTGCTGATGTCATACTACGCCTCCGCATACGTCCGCCTGATAACGGGCATGAGTATCCGGGATACCACCGCCGGATTCAAATGTTACACCCGCAAGGTACTGCAAGCCATCAACCTTGATCAAATCCGTTTCATCGGGTATGCCTTCCAGATTGAGATGAAATTTACCGCATGGAAGCTGGGATTCCGCATCGTGGAAGTGCCGATCATCTTCACCGACCGGACAGAAGGCGTTTCCAAAATGAGCAAGGGGATCTTTAAAGAAGCCATCTTCGGGGTGATCAGCCTGAAAATCAAGAGTTGGTTGAAACCTTACCGCAAGGTTGCCTGATACCCATATGAAGTACTTCATCGCTTCCGCCCGCATCATCAATGAAGGTGAAGACTTCATGGGAGATGTCCTGATCCGGGATGGATTAATCGAAAAGATCATCCGGCACTCTTCCGGGTTGGCAAAAGACCGGCTTACCCCTGAAATCCCTACCGGTTACACACCCATTGATGCCACCGGAAAAGTACTGATGCCTGGGGTAATCGACGACCAGGTTCATTTCCGGGAGCCCGGGTTGACCCATAAAGGAAACTTCTTTTCGGAGAGCCGGGCTGCAGTGGCAGGAGGCATCACCTCCTTCATGGATATGCCGAACACAGTGCCACAGACCACCTCCAATACCTTGCTGGAAGAAAAAAACCGGCTCGCATCGGAGACTTCCTGGTGCAATTATGCTTTCTTTCTTGGCGCAACCAACGACAATCCGGCTGAGATAGAAAAAGTCGATCCATCAAGGGTTTGTGGTATCAAAGTATTTCTTGGCGCCTCGACCGGTAATATGTTGGTGGATGCCCCTGAAACACTCGAAAAAATATTCTCCGGGGCGCAAACCCTGGTTGCCATCCACAGTGAAGATGAGTCGATCATCCGAAACAACCTTCATCAATGGAAAGAGCGATTTGGAGAGGCCATCCCTCCGGAAGCACATCCGTTGATCCGGAGTGAAGAAGCCTGTTACGTTTCAACGGCCCGTGCCATAGACCTTGCCAACCGTTGCGGAACACGGTTGCATATCCTGCACCTCTCCACCGCCAGGGAACTCACCCTGTTGCAGCCCGGAAATGAGGTCCGTCAGAAAAAAATCACTGCCGAGGCATGTGTTCATCATCTCTGGTTTTGCGATGAAGATTACAAAACACTGGGGAACCGGATCAAGTGGAATCCGGCGATCAAGACATCTGCTGACCGGGATCAACTACGTAAAGCCTTGCATGATGGGCGAATCGACATTGTCGCTACCGACCATGCGCCGCATACGATGGAAGAGAAAGGCAGAGCATATCTCCATTGCCCGTCGGGAGGGCCATTGGTGCAGCATGCCTTGCCGTTAATGCTGGAACTTGCAGGGATGGGACATCTTACCTTAACCACTTTGGTAAACAAAATGTGCCATGCGCCTGCTGAGTTGTACCGCATCCGTCGCCGCGGGTTCATCCGGGAAGGATACCATGCCGACCTGGTATTGGTCGATCTTCAGTCCCCCTGGCGTGTGACACGGGAGAACATCTTATACCATTGCGGATGGAGCCCGTTCGAAGGACAAATATTTCATGCTGCTGTCACCCATACTTTTGTAAACGGACAGCTGGTCTATGATCAAGGTACATTCTCCGAACCGGGCCATGGACAACCATTATTGTTTGAATCCTGAAAACACACGCAAATGAACAAGACCCTGTTTGCCTTGCTGATCATCCCGTTTTTCTTTTCCTGCAATACTTCTGTTGAACGTGTTGTGAAAGAATCATACCCTGACGGATCACCCAAACTGATTCATTATGTGAAGGGAAAAAGCCAGGATTTGGTGCGGGAACTGGCTTATTATCGCCATGGCAAGATTGAATTTGAAGGGGAATACGAAGATGGCAAACGCCATGGGCACTGGGTTTATTTCTATCCCGACGGGAAGCGTTGGAGTGAAGGGTATTTCAAGCGTGGTGTGAGTGATGGTCCGCGTTCCACCTGGTACGAGAACGGCATCAAACGGTATGAAGGCTTTTACCGGAATGGCTTGATCGCCGGCAAATGGCGATATTATGACCAGAAAGGGGGGATGGTCAAGGAGGTCGACTATGGGAAAGGGGTAAGTTTTACCTCGGAGGAATAACCCTATCTATATCCCAGGATGATATAGACCGGCAGGTGAACCTGGGTATCAACACCATGCAGATTTTCTATCTCCGGCTTCAGCGATAACCATTCCGGTTTAAAGATAAAACCATCCGGTGTTTTCATCCGCAATCCCCTGGAGGTGGCCAGCCAGGTAGAAACAAGGATCTGGTCGGTCAGACGGGGAGGGACACCCAAATAGGTAACTTCATGTTTATCCAGGTTCTTATAAAAAAAGTTGTAGAATGTCTTGATATGCAAGGGAGGGGCAAACCTGTTCGACTGAAGCTGGGATGTAAGGGTTTTCCCATTGGGAGGTTCATTGAAATCACCCAACAGGAGGATGGCGGCATTCATTCTGGCCGCAAAAATGTTATCGGTGAGTGTTTTCAGCGTTTTGGCTTCCAGGTTCCTGGAGACCACCGAAGTATCCGCATCATAGCGTGTGTTCCACTGATTCACAAACACGTGGATCGTATCGCCGGTAGGTATATGAACCATTTCGGCATACAGTATTCCTTTGCCGGAGTAATCTGCCTGATCAGGAACATACAATTGCTGGCGGGTTGGCCGAAACTGCCCGGTAGAATATAACATGGCCGGATCAAGGCCTTTAGGATCTTTTCCTTCAGTGTGGATGTATTTGTAGGCTCCCCGTTTCAAGCCGGGGTATTTGATCAGCTGCTTCAGCACTTTTGCATTTTCTATTCCTGACAGGCCGATCAGCGGAGGTAGATTCAGGCTATCGATGGCCGTGAGGATCTTCCCGGTTTGAAAGACCTTTTTGAGGTATCTTTCCTTGGTCCAAACCGGGGGGAGGATATTGTCGTCGGCTGAAGTTTTGTCGTTGGAAGCATCGAATAAGTATCCGGTATTGTAAAAGACGACTTTTACTTCTTTCAGCGTCCTGGCATCCGTCTGCCGGGGTTGTGTAACCCCGGCAGCAGGCCAGATGAGATAAAATAATATCAGAAAAAGAATGCTGTTATGCATGGGACTGGCAAATCAGCTTATTCGAGAATAATAACCAGGTATTTCGAGCTGCTCCAAAAGTCCTTTGCATTGAGGATCACCACTTCATCCACTTTTTTCTTATCGCCCTTGATCTCATAAGATGCCGAAGGGTGCGAAGTGACGATCTTGATCTTCCTGGCGACTACAGGGATGCTCTTTACCTTGTAGATATTGATCTTGGTAAACAGATCGGTCTGGACGTCAGATTTCAGTGTTTGTTTCTTTCCAATCCCGATGAAGCCCCCTTTGTCGTCAATGATATTGGCTTTTTTCAAGTCTTTGCGGGTGCCCATGATGTAGTAGGCGGTGGCCAGTTCTTCGGCTTGTTTTCCGATCATGTCTTCCTGGTCTTTGATTTTGGAAGCTTGTTTACCAACTTTCCCGGAGAGGGTATCGATGGCGATGTTGCTTTGCTCCAGGGCGATGTTCAGCTTGGCGAGCTTGTCGTTCAACGCAGCTATTTCATTATTCTTCAGGATGATCTCTTCGTTGAGCCGGGCGATCATCTTTTCAAATTCGGCTCCCTTGGCGGTAAGGTTCTTGATCTTCTGCCTGAGGTCGGAAATGGCCTTTTTATTTTTCTGCATCAGGTCATTGATCTGTTGAATATCCTGGATGATCCGGTCCTTGGCAGACTCTTTCAATTCAACGCCTTTTTGGGTGCTCATGCTGATGAGGTTCTCCCGATACTTGATCGTGTCGAGATTATCCTGGATCTCGTTCAGGGAAGCAATGAAATCACTGAATGTGCTGTCTTTTTGATCTGAGATATTCATCAAGCTATCATTAACAGCTTGCAAACGTTCCATTTCTTTTTTGTTTCCGCATCCGAAAAGGAAGGGAATGATGAGGGCAAACAGGAATAACTTTTTCATAGGTTTGGATTTTAAAAAGATGTGCAAAAGTAATAATACTTCAGGACTTTTGTTTCCGCAATTCCGCCAATTTTTTGAACAGGTTTTGTTCTTCTTTCGACAGGTTTTGGGGGATGTCGACGGTTACCTGAATATAAAGGTCGCCATATTCGTCCTTTTTGCCATAAACCGGCATACCCATTTTCTTTAATCGCAGGGTTTTCCCATTGGCTGTACCGGCGGGAATATTCACCGAAACATCTCCTTTGAAAGTATGTATGTTAGCCTTTCCGCCCAGTATGGCAGTATAGAGACCCACATGAAAATCGGCCCAGAGGTCATCGGCTTTCCGGGTAAGCCCTGGCTGACAAGATACATGAAGCCGGATAAAGAGGTTACCGCTTTCTCCGCCGCGAGCCCCTTTCCCCCCTTTGCCTTTCACCCGAAGTACCTGCCCGTCGTGTGCTCCAGGCCGGATTTTCACCCGGATCTTCTCCCCGTCGAGGTTGACGATCAGATCGGTACCGAAATAGACCTCCTGCAGGGAGAGGGTGGCTTCGGTCTCATAATCCCTGCCGGGCGTTGCGCGCCGCTTAGTCTCCCGTGCCCCGGCCTGCCTGTAATTTCCCCCAAAGAAGAAATCGAAGAAATCTGAAAAACCGCTCTGGCCAAATACTTCTTCGAAATTTCCCTGCCGGTATTGCGATCCACCGGTGTTGGCCCATTGCGAAAAGTCATTGCCCTGCTGATATCCGCCTGATTGCTCGTACGCTTTCCAATTGGAGCCCAGCCTATCGTATTTTTTCCGCTTCTCGGGATCGCTCAAGACTTCATTTGCCTCTGAGATCTCTTTGAACTTCTCCTCCGCAGACTTGTCGCCCGGGTTTTTATCCGGATGATACTTCATGGCCAGCTTCCGGTATTTCTTCTTGATCTCATCCTGTGTAGCGCTTTTTTCAATGCCCAGTACCTGGTAATAATCCTTGTATTGCATACAGCCGGAAAATTTCCATGCAAAAATACCAGAAATCAGTGACTGCCCGTCATTCCAAAACAATAAAAAGCATAAAAAGCCTACCTTTGCAAAGCATTCATCATGACAGATCATCTCTTCCATAAACCCTCCGGCTGGAAAGACTTTTTCCAGCAAGGTCATTTCATCCTGCTGCTGGCCATTGCTTTTGTGATGCCCCTGTATTGGTATGCGGTGAACATGGCGCTGTTCCTCACGATGATCGTATGGATCGTGGAAGGTCAGTACGCAACCAAGTTCAGGCGGATCCTGTATGACACCAACCGGTGGTGGCTGCTTTCCTTTACACTGCTGGTCTTCCTTTATGTTGCCGGACTCATTCATACGTCGAACATGTCGTATGGTGGTTTCGACATCCAGACCAAATTGGGATTGTTCTTCATCCCCCTTTACATCGCTACAATGGATGACAAACTATTATCCGGCAAGAGACTGCGGATGATCCTGGCATCCTTTGTGGCCGGAATGCTGGTATCTTCACTTTTCTGCTGGATCCGTGCGATCATCAGGTACTCCGAGACCCATGTTGCAGATGTTTTCTACTACTCCGATTTCTCCTTTTTCCATCACTCCAGCTACTTCGCCATGTATGCGGTTTTCGCCATGGCTGTGGTGATCTGGTTCCTGTTTCAGCAAAAAGACCTTTCAAAAGGAAGAAGGATCCTGCTGATTATGCTGTTGACCTATTTTCAGTGTCTGGTCTTCTTCCTGAGCTCAAAAGCAGGGGTGATCTCAATGACCATTGTTTTATTCCTCACGGTGGCTTACCTGGTTTATCCGCTCCGAAAATACAAACCGGCGCTGGTCTTCGGATTCATCATTCCACTAACATATCTTTTCTACTTTTATGTCATTCCACGCACCTTTTCCCGCATTGATCAAACCAGGTCGGTATTGGAAAGCACCAAGCCCATCGACCAGTCTACCAGCGAAGGAACGGCCGTACGGATGATGATCTGGGATGCTACCATTGACCTTATCAAGGAACAACCATTAACAGGCACTGGCACCGGTGACATCAAGGACGAACTGATCAGGAAATACCAGGAAAAGAATATCCTGAATGCCCTTGAAACAAAGCTCAACGCTCACAACCAATACCTGCAAACCTTCGCTGCCATAGGCATCCTGGGATTTTTGATATTGGCCGGCATGCAACTCATCCCCCTGGCCATTTCACTTTCCAGTCGTGATTTCCTCTACCTCTCCTTCCTGGCCATCTTCATCATCAACAGCCTGGTGGAATCCACATTCGAAACCCAGGCCGGGGTGATCTTCTATGCCTTCTTTAATAGTCTCCTTTTTTGGATTCTCCTTCTGGAATTTCGATTAAAAGTCGGTCATGAAAATTCTTTTACTGACTGACATCAACTCCCCGCATTCCCGTAAATGGGCTGTTTCACTCTGCGAAGCAGGTTTTGAAATTGGCATTTTCAGTTTCAGCACACCGAATTCCAGGTGGTTTGAAAAACATCATATCCACGTATTCTTCCCGGTGCCTTTTCTTACCAAAGTAGCAAGACGTGGACATCTTCAGAAAATTGCCTATCTGTTATCTGTTCCTTCTCTCCTTCGGACTATTCATGCTTTCAAGCCTGATATCCTCCATGCCCACTATGTTTCGAGTTATGGAATCGTTGGTGCTTTGTCAGGGTTTCATCCATACTTTGTCTCTTTCTGGGGGAGTGATATAATGTTGTTCCCAAATGAATTCATTTTCGGGAAACAATTGATCAGGTTTGTCTTAAAAAGAGCTGACAGCATACTGTCAACAAGCTACGGAATGGTACCCCTGATCAACAAATATTCAGGAAAGAAGGTGATGGTTATTCCTTTTGGTATTGATTTAACAATATTCCGGCCCATCAACCCACCTATCCCATCTTTCCGAAGCGAGATTGTAATTGGAACTGTAAAATCACTTGAGGAAGTATACGGAATTGACAAATTGATCATGGCCTTTAAACTTGTTTCTGAAAAAGCACCTCATAAAAAGCTGAAACTCCTTATTATTGGGGGTGGTAGTAAGGAAGCAGAATACAAAGAGCTCGTAAGGAGCCTTGATGTCGAAAAGCAGACCAATTTTACAGGACCGGTAGACTTTGCCGATGTTCCATATTGGCATAACCAAATTGATATTTTTGTATCCCTTTCAAGGTCTGAGAGCTTTGGGGTTGCCGTTCTCGAAGCTTCTGCATCTGAACGACCTGTCGTTGTCTCCGATGCAATTGGCTTTAAGGAGATCGTTGAAAACGAAAAGACTGGGTTGATCATTCCTTCCGGAGACCCCACTCTGGCTTCCGAAGCCTTGTTCAGACTTATCAATCATCCGGATCTGTGCCGGTCTTTTGGAAAAAATGGAAGAAAATATGTTAAAAATGTTTATAATTGGAGCCATTCTTTATCACAAATATTGATGATATACACCTCTAATGACTTTAAGAAAAAAAACAGATAATGCATTTAAAGAAAACTGCGAACAATCAACCATGATTGAAAGCCCTTTTATCACGGTTATTATCCCATCTAGAAATGAAGAAAAGTTCCTTTCTCCATGTCTTGACTCTGTTTTAGCGAACGATTACCCGAAGGAAAAAATGGAGGTTTTCATTGTCGATGGGATGAGTTCGGATAAGTCAAGGCATATCGCCCGGCAATACCAGCAAGTGCACCACATTATCAGGTTACTGGATAATCCGGGGAGAATATACCCATCAGCATTAAACATTGGTATTCGTGAGTCAAAGGGGGCTTTTATCTTTATCCTTGGCGCACACGCCTCCTATAATAACACGTACTTCCATGACTGTATTGATTTTGCCTTGCGGTTTCAATCCGACAATACCGGGGGATGCCTGGTAACCAAGGGTCTGAATCAAAACCTGATAGGATTATCAATCATTCAGGTTCTGACCAACCGCTTTGGAGTTGGAAACAGCTCGTTCAGGACAGGCAGTGATAAGATAAAGGAGACTGATACTGTCTTCGGCGGATGTTACAAAAGGGATGTATTTGAAAGAATCGGATTTTTTAATGAAAAGCTTGTCAGCTCATCAGACATAGAATTCAATAAAAGGTTGAAGAGATCCGGAGGAAAGATCATTTTAATCCCGCAGATTGAAGTGACTTATTACACCAGAAACACATTCAAATCATTTTTCCGAAACAACCTTAGGAATGGATTTTGGGCGATTTTTCCGATCGCCTTTTCTTCTCATTTACCGGTATCCGCAAGACATCTCGTACCCCTGGTATTCCTTGCAACCTTGCTCGGTATCTTGATATTGTCACTGTTTTATTCCACGGCCTGGTATGTTTTGCTTACATTAGGATCCTTGTACCTATTGGTATCAATTGTTTTTTCCTTTCGATCGGCAAGACACCTGCCATTATTCCTCCTCACCATGCCACCGCTTTTTCTCCTCCTTCACCTGACCTATGGCGTCGGTTCACTGGCAGCGCTGTTTGTACTTTCATTTGCCAAGAAAAATGAAAAGATCATCTGATTTCCTTTTAAGCCTGACTGGGTTGATTGTTTTCGCTCCAGTGTTTCTCTTTGTAAGTCTGATCATTTGGCTAACCGACCGAGGACACATTTTCTACCTGGCTCCGCGAACCGGTCTTAATGGAAAGACCTTTCGGATGTATAAGTTCCGGACGATGGTCGTCGGAGCAGATAAGATCGGCGCCGCCTCTACGACCGTTGATGACAAACGGATCACCCCGGTGGGGCACTTTCTCCGGAAATATAAACTCGACGAACTGCCGCAGTTGATCAACGTGCTGATTGGGAACATGAGTCTTGTCGGTCCCCGGCCCGATGTGAAATTTTTTACCGATCTGTTCACGGAAGAAGAAAAAATGATCCTGACGGTCAAACCGGGGATTACCGACTGGGCTTCACTATGGAATATCGATGAAGGTGCCATCCTTCAAGGCTCGGACGACCCCGACCGGACGTACATGGAACAGATCTGGCCGGAGAAGAAAAGACTCCAGCTGAAATATGTCAGGGAAAGGAACTTCCTGACCGACCTGAAAATTCTCGCTTTGACAATAATTGGTACTTTTACCCGCAAAATCGGTAGCCCCGAACCCTGATGACAAGCTCGAAATATACAAAGTCATTTCTTGGAGATCTGTACCGGATGATGTGGTTGATCCGTGCCGCTGAAGAGGCATTGGTGGAGCCGGTCATCACCGGAGAGGTGCGCTGCCCGGTACATCTGTACATCGGGGAGGAGGCCATTGCCACCGGCCTGTGTGCCACCCTTCGCGAACCCGATTACATCTTCGGAAACCATCGTTCCCACGGACATTATCTTGCCAAGGGAGGCGACCTGAAAGCGATGATGGCTGAAATCCTGGGAAAAGAAACCGGATGCGCCCGCGGAAGAGGAGGCTCCATGCACCTGATCGCACCTGAAAAGGGTATCATGGGCATTGTCCCGATCGTGGCCGGCACCATCTCCCTGGCAACCGGTGCATCGCTGGCTGCTTCCATCCGCCAGGATGGCCGTGTGACCGTGAGTTTTTTCGGTGATGGGGCCACCGGCGAAGGCGTGCTCTATGAATCGATGAACTTCGCTTCGCTCCATCATCTCCCGATCATCTTTGCCTGTGAGAATAACCTCTATTCCACCCACCTCCCCATCCTGGAAGTGCGGAAGAAAAAAGACATATTTACCATCGCCGAACCCTTTGGTATCAAAACCTGGCAGGTGGATGGCAACGATGTTCTTCAGGTTCACGAACATGCCGTGAAAGCCACTGAACTATGCCGGAATGGCGAAGGTCCTGTTTTCATCGAATTCCTCACCTACAGGATGAAAGGTCACGTTGGACCTGATGACAACATCCAGGGAACCCATACCGATATCCGGCCGGCCACTGAAATTGAGGAGTGGAAGCAAAAAGATCCGATTCAAAGGTTTCACAACTATCTCCTGGAACATCAGGTTTTTTCGAAAGATGAACTTGATCAGGTCGTTCAGGATGTTAACCGGCGTGTAGACGAAGCTATGCAATACGCCAGGGAAAGCCAATTCCCGGCACAGGAAGAAGTCATGAACTATGTCACAAAGTAGCAGAAAACTTCGGTTCAGCCTAGCCATCAATGAAGCCCTGATTCAAATGATGGAACAGGATCCATCGGTGATCGTGATTGGTCAGGGGGTGAAAAGTCCATGGTATGTGGGCAACACCTGCCAGGGCTTGATAGAACGGTTCGGTGAGGCAAGGGTTATCGACACACCGGTGTCGGAAAATGCCGTGACCGGAGTGGCTGTTGGTGCGTCTCTTGCCGGCATGCGCGCAGTGGTGGTGCATCCCCGCGCCGATTTTGTTTTTTATGCTTTTGATCCCATCATCAACCAGGCGGCCAACTGGCATTACATGAGTGGTGGAAAAGCTTCGGCCCCTGTGGTTTTCTGGCTGATCGTCAACCGCGGCGGAAGCCAGGCGGCACAACACTCCCAGGCTTTGCATGCCCTCTTTGCCCATATCCCCGGTCTCTATGTCGTGGCTCCATCCACACCATCCGATGCCAAAGGGCTGATGATTGCTGCCATCCGAAATGACAACCCCGTGGTATTTATTGATGACCGCTGGCTCTATGGAATGGAAGAGGATGTACCGCAAGAGGTTTTTGAAGTTCCACTCGGCCGTGCGGTGGTGAGAAGACCCGGAAAAGATGTCACCCTGGTAAGTTTTTCCTGGATGGCCGAGGAATCGATGAAAGCTGTTCAGGAATTAGTTGAAACAGGCCTTGACGTGGAGTTTATCGACCTTCGCTCCGTCAAACCGCTCGATATGGACACCATCCTTGCTTCTGTTAAAAAAACAGGCAGGCTGGTCATTGCCGAAGGAGCATGGAAGTTCAACAGTGTCGCGGCGGAGATCACCACCCGGCTGGTGGAAGAAGGACTTTCGTTCCTGAAAAGCCCGGTACAGCGTGTTTGTCTTCCGGATGCCCCTGCGCCGGCCAGCCAAAGCCTCGAAGAGGCCTATTATCCGGGGAGCAAGGACATTGTCCGCGCCATTCAACAAGTTTGCAAAATAGCGACCAAACCATGATGAAAGTCCCTTTTGTAGCCCCATCCAGGGTATATCAGATGTATAAGGAAGAGCTGGATGCCGCCTATTTTGAGGTGATGAGCCGCGGTGATCTTATCGACCGGAGCCACCTGCGCACCTTCGAAGAAGAACTGGCTGCATTTACCGGCACCCGGTTTGCCGTTGGTGTGAACAGCGGATATGATGCCCTTCACCTCTCCCTCCGCGCCCATGGCATTGGTCCTGGGGATGAAGTGATCGTCCCGGCACATACCTTCGTGGCTACCTGCTCGGCTGTGGTCAACACCGGCGCAACACCTGTCCTGGTGGATGTGACCAAAGATTTCAATATCGATATCACCAAAGTTGAAGAGGTCATCACCCCGAAGACCCGCGCCATCATCCCTGTCCACCTCAGCGGCTGGATGGCCGACATGCCCGCGGTGATGGAGATCGCCGCGAAATACAACCTGGTAGTGGTTGAAGATGCCTGCCAGAGCCTCGGCTCCTCCATCAACGGAAAAGGCGCCGGCGCCTGGGGAAATACCGGGTGCTTCAGCTTCTACCCTTTTAAAATCCTTGGCGGGTACGGCGACGGCGGTGCCATCACAACCAATGATGAAGAGACAGCACAATTTGCCCGGCGCATGCGCTTCAACGGAGAAGACCGCCAATCCGGGGAATACCACGGACATGGCTTTACCTGCCTGCTTGATAACCTCCAGGCCGCATTCCTGCGGGTTAAATTGCGCCACCTGCCCGAAGCGATCATCCGGCGGAAATCAATCGCCAAACAATACTTTGAAGCGTTGCATGACTTACCGGACTTGCTCCTTCCCCATTACAACAGGCCCGGATTCGACCACGTCTATCAAAACTATACCGTGAGAGCCAGGCAGGGAAATGACTTTTCAGAATTCCTGAAAAAAAATGGGGTTGAAGTGCTCACACAGTTCCGGAAACCGTATTACAAACATGAAGGCCTCCAACTGATTGACCGGGGATTCCCTGAAACCGAAGCCCTCAGCCGCGAGGTCTGCTCCCTCCCCATGAATGTGGAGATCACCCCGGTAGAGATCGACTATGTGATCCGCGTGGTCAGGTCATTCTACCACAGATAAACCCCATGCAGAAAATATCTCTGTGACAAAGATCGAGCAAGGGACCTGGACAGCAAACTGGGAACGATTGGGTCGTTTTATTCAAATTGAATTGAAAAAACCATGAAGGAACTATCAAAGATCACGGAGACCTTCACCGAGTCGGTGATCCGGGAGATGACGAGGCAGAATGATGCCATAGGGGGCATCAACCTGTCGCAAGGCTTTCCCGATTTCGAGAGCCCACCGGCCATTCGCGAAGCGGCTATCCGGGCAATCACTGCACATCACAACCAATACCCGGTTACGTTCGGGGAGAAGAACCTCCGGGAAGCCATCAGCCGGAAAGCACTGGCATACAATAAGATCCACTACGATCCGACAGATGGGATCACCGTGACCTGCGGCGCCACCGAAGCCATGATCGCCACCCTCATGGCATTGATCAACCCCGGGGATGAAGTGATCATCTTCGAACCTTTTTACGAGAACTATAGCGCCGATGTGATCCTCTCCGGAGCCACGCCAAGGTACGTCAAACTAAATCCACCCGACTGGCATTACGACGATTCTGATCTTGAAAAGGCCTTTTCGGAAAAAACCAAGGCCATCATCATCAACACCCCCAACAACCCGACCGGGAAGGTCTATTCCAGGGAAGAACTTACACGGATCGCTGCTTTATGCCAAAAATGGGATGCCTACGCAGTGACAGATGAGATTTATGAGCATATTTTATATGATGTCCATGAACATATTTCTATGGCATCGCTTCCCGGGATGGAAGAGCGTACGGTGACCATCAACTCCATCTCCAAGACCTATGCGGTGACCGGCTGGCGGGTGGGATGGGCCATCGCCGCTCCCCTCATCACTCAGCGTATCCGGAAAGTACATGACTTCCTGACCGTCGGGGCTCCCAATCCCTTCCAGCAGGCCGCTGCCGAAGCGCTGGACTTTCCTCAGGAATATTACCTGGCCATGCAACAAAAGTATCTCCACGCTCGCAACCACCTTTTCGAGACCCTTCAGGAAGCCGGGTTCACGCCGTACCTGCCATCAGGCGCCTATTATATCCTGGCAGATGCGGGTAACCTGTTCGACAAACTGCAGGCAACCGATGACTACGACTTTTCCATCCGGCTACTCAAAACAACGAAAATCGCCACCGTCCCCGGCTCATCCTTTTTTCATGAAGACCAAAAAGCCACCCGGATGGTGCGGTTTGCGTTTTGTAAAAAGATGGAAACACTTGAGAAGGTCAGAAATGCATTTGTGTCCTTCGAGTAAAACATTGTGGACTCTGTGAAAAGAGGGAGGTCGATCGAATTTCAGATATCGTTGATCAATATTCGATTGTTCATTTCCTTATCCCAGCCAGGTTCCTCTCCTTCACCACCTCCTCCTGCACCCCTTTGGGTACCGGTGTGTACTTCAGGAATTCCATGGAATAGCTTGCCCTTCCGCTGGTGATGTTGCGCAAGTGTGTGGCATAGCCGAACATCTCCATCAGGGGTACCAGGGCGTTGATTTTTTGTGAGCCCTTGCGGTACCGGCGCATCGACTCCACCTTGCCACGCCGGCGGTTCAGGTTGCCTACCACATCGCCAATGTATTCATCCGGCGTGTTGATCTCCACCTTCATCAATGGCTCCAGCAGGATCGGCTGGGCTTTCATGAATCCATGCCGGAAACACATCGACGCACAGGTCTGGAAGGCCATGTCGGAGGAATCCACCGGATGGAAGGCGCCATCTACCAGGACGACCTTCACATCCACCACCGGGAAGCCGGCAAGAATGCCCTTGTCCATGGTTTTGCGGATCCCTTTTTCAACCGAAGGGATATACTCCATCGGGATCGCGCCGCCTTTAATTTTGTCGACGAATTCAAATCCATTGCCATCATTGGGTTCAATCCGGATGACCGTACGGGCAAATTGCCCTTTTCCGCCAGTCTGCTTGGCATGCTTATGATCTGATTCTACTTCCGTGGTGATCGTTTCCCGGAAGGCCACAGCCGGAGCGCCAACTTCTGCTTCAACCTTGAATTCATGCTTCAAGCGGTCGAGGATGATCTCCAGATGCAACTCCCCCATGCCACAGATGACTGTCTCTTCGGTTTCTTCATCATACCTCACATGGAATGAAGGATCTTCGTTGGCCAGCTTATGCAGCGCCTCTCCAAGCTTTGTCTGTTCCTGTCTTTTGGCAGGCGCAATTTTCATTTCGATGACTGTGGGCGGGATATGGATCGATTCGAGCAACATCCTGTGTTCATCACTGCACAGGGTATCTCCCGTCTTGGTCAGCTTCATACCGATGAGGGCAATGATATCGCCGGGGCCGGCTTCCGATACCTCTTCCCGCTCTTTGGCATGGATCCGCAGGATCCGGCCGATCCGTTCATGTTTGCCACGGGTGGCATTGAGTACCTGCATGCCACTCTTCAATGTGCCGGAGAAGATCCGGGTAAAGGTCTGTTGACCCACGAAAGGATCATGGATCAGCTTAAAGGCCAATGCAGAAAATGGTTCTGTCGGGGAAGGATGACAGGTATGTGATTTCTCCGGATCATCAATATCCAGTCCAACGACAGCGCCCACATCGATGGGAGAAGGCAGGTAGTCGATGACGGCATCAAGCAGCTGGTGTATGCCCTTATTTCGATAGGCAGCACCACAAAATACCGGGGTGATGAGCATCTTGAGTGTCGCTTCTCGGGCAACTTGTTTCAGGCGCTGCGCAGGCACTTGTTTTTCTTCGAAGAAAAGCTCCATGACGGCATCATCGAATTCAGCAAGTTTCTCCACCAGGTGAAGCCTGGCCTCCTTTACCTCATCTTTCATCGCTTCAGGTACAGCCGCTTCCTGCATCATTTCCCCGTTGAAGATCAAGGCTTTTTCTTCCAAAATGTCAACCATGCCCTGGAACTCTTCTTCCGCTCCGATGGGAAGCTGAAAAGCAAACGCATTGGCATCGAGGTATTTATTCATTTGAGCGATAACCTGCTGAAAGTCAGCACCCGGACGATCCATCTTATTGATAAAGGCAATACGCGGCACCCGGTAGCGGTCGGCTTGGTTCCAAACCGTCTCGCTTTGTGGTTCAACCCCGCCCACTCCGCAGAAAACGGCGATCATTCCATCGATCACCCGGAGAGACCGTTCCACCTCAACCGTAAAGTCAACGTGTCCCGGAGTATCAATCAGGTTGATCTGGTACCCGCTCCAGGTACACGAGATGGCCGCGGAGGCAATGGTGATGCCACGTTCCTGCTCCTGTTTCATAAAATCCATCGTCGCCTGGCCGTCGTGCACCTCCCCGATCCTGCGGGTGGTGCCGGTAAAAAACAAGATACGTTCGGTGACGGTGGTCTTGCCGGCATCAATGTGAGCGGCAATGCCGATATTTCGGAGTTTGTTGAGGGGCATGAGTGTTTTTGTTTGAGCCGGCAAAGGTACACAATTGCAAGGACCCCTCCCAAACCCTCCCCTGCAAGGGCAGGGCATTCCCCCCTCTCCTTTTAGGAGAGGGGGTTAGGGGGTGAGGTCATTGTCGCCCGGGGGTGAGGTCATAAATTCCCTATCTTTGCAGACCAAATACAGCCTCATATGCCCCACAAATCCGGCTTTGTCGCCATCATCGGTAACCCCAACGCAGGCAAATCAACACTCATGAATGCTCTGGTGGGAGAGAACCTGGCGATCATCACCCAGAAGGCGCAAACGACCCGCCACCGGATCATGGGCATCGTTAATGGAGACGATTTTCAGATCGTCTACTCCGACACCCCGGGCATCATCGGGAAAGCCCATTACAAGATGCACCAGTCGATGCAGGCCGCCGTGAAGGAGGCCCTTGAAGATTCCGATATCTTTCTCCTGGTGATAGATGTTGCTGAAAGCAATGAGAATCTTAACGTTCCCGAACAACTCATGCAGGGAACACCACTGATCATCGTTCTCAATAAGATTGACCTGCTGGATCAAAAAAAGGTGGAAGAACTCTGGCAAAGCTGGCAGACGACATACCCGCAGGCCGTCATCATCCCCGCATCAGCCCTGCACCGGTTCAACCTTGATACGGTGTTCCAGGCCATCCTTTCCGCCCTGCCGGAAGGCGAACCCTATTTCCCGAAAGATGAACTTACCGACCGATCCATCCGTTTCTTTATCTCCGAAATGATCAGGGAAAAGATCCTCATCTATTTCAAGGAAGAGATCCCCTATAGCACCGAAGTGGTTGTGGAATCTTTCAAGGAAGAGGAAACCATCACCCGCATCGAAGCGACGATCTACGTGGAGCGGGAATCGCAAAAAGCCATCCTCCTTGGTCACCAGGGAAAAGCCATTCGTCGCCTGGGTGCGGCCTCAAGGAAAGAGATCGAGAATTTCCTCCATAAGCATATCTTCCTTAACCTGAGCATCAAGGTTCTAAAGGACTGGAGAAATGATGAAAAGCTATTAATGCGGTTCGGGTATCCAAACATTGGCTCTGATCAGAGTCATCAGTGATCATTCAAAGAAAAAGCTTAGCTGTTCTTATCCTCTTCCACGTCTCCTAAAAGCCGGTATTTCTCTTGCCTCATCTTCCATCTTTCTCTGGCAAATTGCTGCATATCGGTGACAGTGTCCTTCTCATCAACGATTTCAAACCCAAGCAAGGACTCAATGATATCTTCCATGGTCACAATTCCATCCATACCCCCGTACTCGTCAATTACCAGCGCAATATGTTCTTTCTTTTCGAGCAATTGTTCCCAGACACTCAAAAGAGGCTGAAAGTTTGGGATGATAACAATTTCTCTTTTCAGGTCTTTTAACCTGAGGCCAACATGGTCTTCTGCAAGTTTTTCAAAAACAGCTTGCCTGAACACATACCCTGTGATATTTTCGTCGTGTTCTGAAAATACCGGGATCCTGGAAAACCGCAAAAACTCTTTCTTCTTCAGAAATTCGACCAGCTCCATTTCTTCATCAGCGACTGAAACCACCACGCGAGGGGTCATCACTTCAGATACTCTGATGCTTTTCAACCGGATCAGGTTTTGGATGATCTTGTTTTCCTTCTCACCAAATATCCCCTCCTCTGTCCCAATATGCGCTAACTCTGAAATCTCTTCCCTGCTTGTTGTTTGCTCAGATTCATTGCTTGAGATGAGCCTGGTAAGCCGGGAGGAGAATATCACCAAAGGATACGTCAGAAAGATCATGAACTGAATCACTGATCCGCTGAAAACTGAAATCTCTCGCCAAAATCTGGCGCCAATACTCTTGGGGATGATCTCCGTCAAAACAAGAATAAGTATCGTAAGAATAGCGGATATCCACCCAAAATAAGCCTCCCCGAAAATTATCGTGGCTTGCGAGCCAACCCCGGCAGCGCCAACCGTATGCGCCACAGTGTTCAGAGAAAGGATCGCAGAAAGAGGCCGGTCAATGTTTTGTTTGAGCCTGATCATCCGGATGGCGCCTTTATTCCCCGACTTTTCTTTGATCTTTAAAAATGTCATTGGCGTAGAAAGCAATACTGCCTCCATGATTGAACAAAGAAAAGAGACACACAAAGCCAGAAATAAGTATACAAGCAACAGTGTCATGGTCATATCGTTCTGAATCAAAATTACAGATATTTCAGATGATTGAACCGGAATAAAGACAATAATAGCCTGAAACTCCAATTATTCCGCTTGCAGCGATTACCTTTGCACCGGGAAACAACATCATCATGTCAAGAATATTAGCCATCGTAGGCCGCCCCAATGTTGGGAAGTCAACGCTTTTCAACCGCCTGGTCGGGATGCGCCAGGCCATCATCGACCCCACCAGCGGGGTGACACGCGACCGGAACTACGGTAAGTCGGAATGGAATGGCATCGGGTTTTCAGTGATCGACACCGGCGGCTATGTGCATGATTCCGATGATGTGTTCGAATCCGAGATCAAGAAACAGGTAAATTTAGCCATCGAAGAAGCCGATGTGCTCCTCTTTTTGGTGGATGTCAAAGTAGGGCTGACCCCGATGGACGAAGATGTTGCCCGCCTGCTCCGTGCTGCCAAAAAAAAGGTCTTCCTGGTTGCCAATAAAGTCGACACCTACCAACGGATGGATGAAACCGCCGAGTTTTACCGCCTCGGCCTTGGCGACATCCTTTGCATCTCGGCCATGAATGGTAGCGGGACCGGTGAATTGCTCGACCTTGTCGTTGCCGCTTTCCCGGAAACCGGCAAAAAAGAAACCGAAGAGGAAACCCACATCCCCCGGATCGCCATCGCCGGAAAGCCGAATGTGGGCAAATCATCCCTCATCAATGCCCTCCTCGGCGATGAACGGCACATCGTCACCCCTATTCCCGGAACCACCCGCGACTCCATCCATTCACGCTATAAAGCCTACCATTTCGATTTTATCCTCATCGACACCGCCGGCATCCGGAAAAAAGCCAAAGTCCATGAGAACATTGAATTTTATTCGGTGATGCGCTCTATCCGCTCCATTGAAGACTGCGACGTGTGCATCCTGATGACGGATGCCCTGGAAGGGTTCGGAGCACAGGATGTGAACATCGTCAGGATCATAGAAAAAAATCACAAAGGCATCGTTGTGGTCGTGAACAAGTGGGACCTCATCAGCAAGGAAACAAACACCCACCTCACTTTTGAACGCCAGATCAGGGATAAGATGGCCCCGTTCCAGGATGTTCCGGTAATATTTACTTCGGTACTGGAAAAACAACGGATCTTTAAAACCCTCGAAATGGTGAACAGGGTCTTCCAGAACAGGAGCCGTCGGATCCCTACTCGGGAACTGAACGACACCCTCCTCCCCCTGCTGGAAGCAACTCCGCCCCCTTCAGTGAAAGGGAAATTTGTGAAGATCAAGTTTCTGACCCAACTGCCAACCCCCTACCCGGCCTTTGCCCTCTTCTGCAACCACCCGCAATACATCAAAGAACCCTACAAGCGGTTTGTGGAAAATAAGCTCCGGGAACAATTCGACTTCACCGGCGCCCCCATGGAGGTGTTCTTCCGGAAAAAATAAGCTTTCACATGGAAAAGGTTGACAGGTGTTGGAATTTTTTATAAATTCTTGCATTTAATTTCAAATATTTTATTAAATTTGTGCAATTAATTTCATATATTTAATAAAATGATTGCAAGAGCCCTACAGTCTGTTATTGAAAAAATGATGTTTCAGGGAAAGGTGATCATCCTCTATGGCGTCAGGAGAACAGGGAAAACGACCCTTGTGAAGAAGCTGATCGAAAACAACCCGGAAGCCAAATATATCAATTGCGACATGCTGCAGAACCAGGATGCCCTGAATACCACGAACAGCGAGTTTCTCATTCAGTTCTTCGGAGCCCAAACCAATATCGTCGTGTTGGATGAAGCGCAACAGATCAATGATATCGGAATGGTTCTTAAAATCCTGGTGGATACCTTCCCGCACATCCAATTTATAGCAACAGGATCTTCCAGTTTCAAACTTGGTAAAAAAGTTTCAGAACCCCTTACAGGCCGGTCAAGAATGTTGCAGTTGTACCCCTTTTCTTATGAAGAGATTGCAGCGCACCATGACATTGTTTATGCCAATACCCAACTGGAGCGCCTGATGCGATTTGGATCATACCCCGAAATATTCGGGAAGCCGGATCAGTTCTGCATGGAAGAACTCACCAATATAGCCAGTAATTATCTATACAAGGATATACTCCAATTTGAATCATTGAGGAGACTTGATCTCCTGCGCGATATTCTGCGGGCAGTTGCTCTTCAGCTTGGGAATGAGGTTTCATTCAATGAGCTGGCAGGGCTGATGGGAGAGAATGTGCATACGATCAGGAAATACCTGGAATTACTGGAAAGGACGTTTGTAATTTTCCGACTGCCTTCGCTTTCAAGAAATCTCAGAAACGAGATCGGCAAGGGGCAAAAGATTTACTTTCATGATCTTGGGATCAGGAATGCTTTGATACAGAATTTCAATTCGCTTTCGATCCGGAATGATGCGGGTGCGCTTTGGGAAAACTATTTTATCGCAGAACGGATGAAATATCTACAAAACAAGCGACTGTTTGCCAACCAGTATTTCTGGCGCACCTACCAGCAAAAGGAGATCGATTATATTGAGGAATCCGGTGGTTCACTGACGGCATTTGAGTGCAAGCTTAAGGTCAAATCCAATTTCAAACCTCCGAAAGACTTCATGGATGCCTACCCTGGAAGCACATTTAACCTGATATCACCGGAAAATGCATGGGCGTATTTAATATCAAAAACCCGGTAAAAATGCTCGAAGTTAAGCTCAGAATTGACAAATGGCTCTGGGCCGTGAGGATATTCAAGACCCGCAGTCTGGCCGCCGAGGCTTGTCATACCGGTAAGGTCAGGATTGATGACATCGAGGTCAAAGCATCCCGGGCAGTGCATCCCGGAGAGGTGATCACTGTAAAAGCGGGGATCATCCAAAAGACCTACCGCGTGCTGGGCTTGTTGGAAAAACGGGTTTCAGCAAAACTTGCTGCAGGTTATGTTGAAGACCTTACTCCCCCGGAAGAATATAAGAAGCTGGAATTACAGCGTGACTCCGCCTTTATCCTCCGCGACCGTGGTGCCGGGCGGCCAACCAAGAAAGAACGGCGCATCATCGACAAACTCAAACATTCCTGATCAGTTGATCCTTACAATGAGCCCCTTCAGGTAATTCCCTTCCGGGTGGCTCAGTGCCACCGGGTGATCCGCCCCTTGTGAAAGGCGATACAACACCTGTCCCGATCGCCCGGCTTCCATCAGAGAGGAATACACCATCGACTCAAAGGGATCCCTTTCCACCGCCTGGGAACAGGAAAAAGTGACCAGTATCCCTTCCGGTGCAATGCTACGCATGGCCATGGCATTGAGGTATTCATATCCGATGAGTGCATTGTTTGATCGCCGGTATGTCTTGGCGAATGCAGGTGGATCAAGGATGATCATATCGTATTTACCAGGTTCAATCCTGGCGAGAAAGTCCTTGACCTCTGCCATGAAGGCCTCATGAGATCCGGGATAAGGCTCATTCAGGGCAACATTTTTCTCGGTGAGTCGGATCGCTGGTTTTGAGGCATCGACAGAATGAACCAGCCGGGCCCCGGCGGCAAGGGCATATACGGAGAATCCGCCACTGTAACAAAAGAGATTCAAGACATTCCGGCCCTGAGCCAGGGTGCATGCTAACCTGCGATTTTCCCGCTGGTCGGTATAAAAACCGGTTTTTTGTCCATGTTCCCAATCCACCAGGAAGCGGAGTCCATTTTCCATCACCTCCTGGCTACCCGGAGTTCCCATCAGGTAACCGTTTTTCGGACTCCCCTGTTCCAGGGTTTCGGCGCTCTTGTCAAACACCGCTTTCAGAGATTTCCCCATCACCTCCCGGAAAACATCGGCCAGTTCTTCCCTGATCCGGTACATACCCATCGAGTGGCATTGGATAACCAGTGTCCCTGCGTAAAAATCGGCAATGAGCCCGGGCAGGGAATCCCCCTCTGCGTTAACAAGCCTATAAACATTGGTGGTCGGATTGTTGATCAAGCCGAGTTGTTCTCTTAAACGGCAGGCCTGAGTCACCTGCTGCAACCAGAAATCACGGTTGATCTCCTGACGTTTAAAGGTGAATATCTTCACAGCGATCGAACTATCCTGATAATGCCCTGTCGCCAGGTAATCTCCGTTACTGGTGAAAACCTCTACCACATCACCTTCATTAAAAGTCCCGGTATATTGCAGGATGGCGCCTGAAAACACCCATGGATGCCCGCGCAACATGGCAGCCTCCCGCCCTTTTTTCAGAAAGATAAATGGATAAGACATCTTTTTTTTCTCAAAGGTACAATTTAACCCATTTTGATCTTTCTCCTATCTTTCTTCTATAAATCCTCGGTT
>VGGL01000016.1 GCA_016868575.1 Bacteroidota bacterium | reverse complement strand
TAAGTTTGTGCAGGTATTTATCCAAAATATTTGCATAATTTTACACCGTGAAATCCATCGTTTTAAACGTATTCAGATTTTACTATAACGGATTTCGGTCGATGACCGTTGGGAAAAGTCTTTGGATCATCATCCTGATCAAGGTCTTTATCCTCTTTTTTATCTTCCGGTTGTTTCTCATGCCCAATTACCTGAATTCCAGGTATTCCTCCGATCGTGACCAAGGCGATCATGTCCACAAGGTGCTTACAGAAAGAAATCAATCCAACACTTCAACATATGAATGATGTACTAGATCTGTCGCTGGTTGACTGGTCGAGGGCACAGTTTGCCCTCACCGCCATGTACCACTGGTTTTTTGTCCCCCTCACCCTTGGCATTACATTCATCATTGCCATCATGGAGACCATCTACGTGAAAACCGGAAGCGAAGCCTGGAAGAAAGCCACCCGTTTCTGGATGACCTTGTTTGCCATCAATTTTGCCATTGGGGTGGCGACCGGCATCATTCTGGAATTCGAATTCGGCACCAATTGGTCGAACTACTCCTGGTTCGTGGGTGATATCTTTGGCGCTCCCCTTGCCATTGAAGGGATCATGGCCTTTTTTCTGGAAACCGCCTTCATCGCCATCATGTTCTTCGGCTGGGATAAGGTCGGAAAGAAGTTTCATCTTACGGCAACATGGCTTACGGCAATCGGAACAAATCTCTCAGCGTTATGGATCCTGGTGGCCAATGCGTGGATGCAACACCCGGCAGGAATGTATTTCAACCCCGATACGACCCGTAATGAGATGCTCAATTTCTGGGAAGTTTTCCTTTCTCCGGTAGCGATCAACAAATTTCTGCACACCGTCTTTTCCAGCTACACCCTGGCAGCCATCTTTGTGATCGGCGTTAGCGCCTGGTTCATTTTAAAAAAGAGAAACCTTGCGTTTGCCAAAAAGAGCATGCTGGTGGCAGCTATTTTTGGGATCATCAGCAGTTTATATATGGCAGTGACCGGCGATGGCTCTGCCTATGAAGTGGCACAAAAACAGCCCATGAAACTTGCTGCCATGGAAGGGTTGTATGAAGGCCGGTCAAACGGGGGGCTGACCGTTTTCGGCATCCTCACACCCGGAAAACAATATGATGACAATAAAGAACCGTTTGTTGTCAACCTGCAGATTCCCAACATGCTTTCTTTATTGAGCTACCGTGATGCCAAAGCCTTTGTGCCGGGGATCAAAGACCTCACGGAAGGCAATCCGGAACAGGGCATCCCAGCTACACGTGAAAAGATGGAACAGGGAAAAACAGCCATTGCGGCCCTTAAATCCTACAAGCTGTCAAAGGAAGCAGGCGACACAGCCGCTGCGAATGAGTCACTGGCTGCATTACAAGATAATTTCAAGTATTTCGGTTACGGCTACCTCAATGATCCAAAGGATAACATTCCCCACGTATCGTTGGTCTTTTACAGTTTCCGGATCATGGTTCTTTTGGGATTCTATTTCATCTTTTTCTTTCTGCTGATCATCTACTTCGTGCAGGTGAAGGATGTGGCCAGACAGCGGTGGCTGATGCGCCTGGCGGTTTTTTCGATACCGCTGGCTTACATCGCCTCCCAGGCCGGCTGGATGGTCGCTGAGATGGGTCGTCAGCCCTGGGTGATCCAGGATATCATGCCCACCGTGGCCGCCGTTTCACACCTGGATACCTCTTCCGTACAGATCACATTCTGGCTCTTCGTGATCCTCTTTACCTCCCTGCTGATTGCAGAGATCAAGATCATGACGCGCCAGATCAAGATTGGACCTAAAGAATAATTCCATTGCCAACAATTAAAACAAGATATCATGAACGGAACTGATACATACCTGCTGCTTCAGCAATACTGGTGGGTCATTGTGTCCCTCCTGGGAAGCATCCTCGTTTTCCTGATGTTCGTCCAGGGCGGCCAGACACTCATTTACACCCTGGGAAAAACGACGAATGAACAGAAAATGCTGGTCAACAGCCTTGGGCGAAAATGGGAACTCACCTTTACCACGCTGGTCACTTTTGGTGGCGCTTTCTTTGCCTCTTTCCCGCTCTTCTATTCGACCAGTTTCGGTGGCGCTTACTGGGTGTGGATAGCCATCCTGCTGGCATTTGTCGTGCAGGCAGTAGCCTATGAATACCGGACAAAGCCCAATAATTTCTTCGGATCCAAGACTTATGAAGCATTCCTGCTCATCAATGGCATCCTCGGAACCATCCTCATCGGAACTGCGGTAGCTACATTCTTTACCGGATCGGAGTTTTCCGTTGATAAAATCCGTTTGACCAACCCGGGCAGTCCGGTCATCTCCAGGTGGGAAGGCCCTGCACATGGGCTGGAGGCCGCACTCAATCCTCAAAATCTAATTCTTGGGCTAACCATTTTTTTTCTGGCCCGTACCCTTGCTATCCTCTACTTCATGAACAATATCAAGGATGACCAGATCCTCAGCCGCTCCCGAAAACACCTGTGGTACAATGCCATGCCTTTTGTTGTGTTATTCCTCACCTTCGTCATCTGGCTGATGCTGAGCAAAGGTTTTGCGGTTGATCCGGTTACCAATCAAGTTTTCCTTGAAGATTACAAATACTTTCATAACCTGCTCAGCATGCCTGTTGTGCTCATTCTGTTTCTCGCTGGAGTTGTACTGGTACTGACCGGATTATACCTCTCGCTGCTCAGATCCAATAAACATGGCAGGAAAGGTATCTGGCTGACCGGACCCGGCACGATCCTCGCCGTTCTCTCTCTGCTGCTGCTTGCCGGATTTAATCATACCGCTTATTATCCGTCAACATATGACCTGCAAAGCTCACTAACAATCACCAATAGCTCCTCAAGTATCTATACCCTCCGTACCATGTTTATCGTGTCGCTTATCGTCCCCTTCGTTGCCGCTTATATCTGGTACGCATGGCGGGCAATGGATAAGAAACCCATCACCGGTGCCGAGATGGAAAACGATCATCATGCTTATTAATCAAAAGAAAGAAAATCCATGTATACAACATCTATCATCCATCTGATCACCTGGCCTATTCTGGTTGTCATCGCCTATTTCATCATCGCTTATGTGATCAAAAAATATGAGCAGAAAGAAGGGAAATAGGGTATTTCAGGTAGTATATTTTACCTTGCCCGTGAAATACGAATAGAAGAAGAAGAAAAGTATCAGAAAGACAGCCAGTACGGCAGCAGGCAGGGCCGCCTGCTCACTGAAATAGGTCCATGCGATCACGACGGTAAACCCACCGTTCTTTAGCGCCATCGTCAGGACTGAACTGATGATCCGGTCACGCGGAAATCCGAAATGGAATAAAAACCGGTCGACAACGATACCACCCAAAAAGAGGACAAGAATGAACACCACCGAGATCATGATCACCCCGTAAGGTTGATCAAACATGGTATCCCGGTTTCCACCAATGGCAGGCAGGATCAGAAAAAACAACGACCAGTTGACAATGAAACCGCGTCCCTTGCTGATCACCCTGTTGATCTTACCCCGTTGAAGCAGCCTGGAGAGGAACAGCGGGATAACCGTTACCCCGATAAGTAACAACATCATCCCTCCCACTTCAAAAGCTGATCCCCCAATAAAAAGGTAAATGGCCAGCGGAACTGCAACCACGGTGGCCAGACTGGAAAAGATCACACTGTTGACTGAAAGCTCCAGTTCACCTTTCAAAACAAGGGTAAACGCGATGTTCGCGATACCTGCGGGTGATGCAGCAAGCAAGACAAAGCCAGTGAAATAGTCCGTTTCCGGCAAAAGGATATAGGCAAAAACGATCATCAATCCACCACCCATGATATAGGTGAGGAGAATTGTCCAGAAAAGATCTCTTCTAAGTTTTTCAAATGACAGCAACGATTTGGTTGGAATGCCCGAAGTGGATATAAGCATCATCAGGGCAAGGAAGAAAACAGCAAAATCGGAGAGAAAGGCGATCCGGTTCCCAAAAGCAAAACCTAGGACCAGCGACAGCGGAAGTACAAGGTTTCGATGGCCGATGAGACCAAAAAAAGATTTCATCTCAGTTTTTCCATATCCTGTCAGTTGTCTCACCATGACAACTGTTGCAGTTTCCGTGCGTGATGGCTTGGTTCATAAAAACGGTGCGGTTCAGGCTGTCCATGACGGAAGGATAGAGGGGATACTCAAAACCGGGACCTTGCGTAGTGTAGAAATTCCCAAAACCGTCCACCTCAATGATCTTGTAAAGCTCCCCCATTTCATCCGGGCCTGAACGAAGATAAACCCAGAGATTGGGATAGGGATTGGAGAGCGTGGAATCATAAACAGTTCCGGAAACCGTGAACCATCCAATTCCAGCTCCATTGGTGCGATGGCATTCCGAACAGTCATGCCCGGCTTTATGACTGTACTTATCATAACGCTGGCTCACCAGAACGATGACACCATTGTCATCTTCGTCGGTGCAACCTGTAAGAACCGGAACGATCAATGCAATCAGCGAGAGGTACGAAAAAAAACGGATCTGTGTATACATCAGGAAGCAGTATTGATGTTTCAAAAATACGTTTTTTTTTTTACAATCCAATTATCGAAAATCCATGCGGTTCATCATTTCAATTCGATATGGTCAGAATGACAAGCTGAAAAAATCAACCGGGAGGCCGGAGAGGGGTTACAGAAAGATCTCCGGAGGATAAGCCACCTCTTCCAGGGTCAGCCCGGCTGCAGGTACTGAATCACCTGCTTCTCCCCTGTTTTGTAACTGACTGATGGCAATGATGTCGGCAGGTTGGATCTTTCCACGCCCCACATCGAGCATGGTGCCGACAACCGAACGAACCATATTACGCAGGAACCGGTCTGCCTTCATGGTAAAAACAAGCAGATCTCCATCTTCATTCCATTCAGCACAGGACACACGACAGATGCTTGTCCGGGCATCGGAACCCACTTTGGCGAAAGAGGTGAAGTCCTGGATGGAACAAATCATACTGCCTGCAGAATTCATCGCATGGATATCAAGGGGAAAAGGATAAAAACAGATAAAGTCCCTTAAAAACGGATCCTTCTGCCTTGAAAGGTAATAGCGATAGGTGCGTGAAACAGCGCTGAAGCGGGCATGCGCGTCAGGGACGACCTTCAACAGATCGTGCACAACAATGTCTTCGGGAAGAATGGCATTCAAATGATAGAGAAACGCTTGCCCTGGGAGTTCCAAAACAGATTCCGGAATATCGGCATGGGCAACATAATTCCGGGCATGAACACCGGCATCGGTTCTACCTGCGCCTGTTATCTTGATAGATGTTCGTAACAATGTTGTGAAAGCCTTTTCAAGGGTGCCCTGCACAGAGATGGCATTCGGTTGGGACTGCCACCCATGGTACCGGGTACCTTTGAATGAAAGCCTGAAGAAGTAACGCTGTATGACTGATGGATCATTCATTTTAGCAAAAGTAGAAAAAATGATGGACCCCTAAAGGGGTTGAAGCGGAGTCCCTTATTTAGAAACCCTATAAATTTCTGTAATTCTGATAAAAAGCGATTTCATTGTTACTTAGTTAACAAAAGACTTTATACTTTTGCACTGCGAAAAATATCATCATTAAAACAACACATGTTATTCATAATCAATCATTAACAATAAATTAACAACCTATGCCAAACAACCAGGACAACCTGATCAAAGAACTTGTCGGGACCTATGGCCGGGAAAGGACTTCGCTATTACCGATCCTGCAAGGCGTAATCAGCCAGAAAAATTTCATTTCGGATTTCGACATGACCGAAATTGCCAAGGAGCTTGACATATCAGCAGCTCAGGTTTATGGGACTGCTACTTTCTATTCCTTTCTGGATACGGCAGCCAGAGGTAAGTATGTGATCCGTATCTGTAAGACCATCACGTGCGACATGCATGGACGGAAAGAGATCATTCAGACCATTGAGAACATGCTGAAAATCAAGGTTGGTGAAACAACCCAGAACAAGATCTTCACCTTATTGGAAACCAACTGTCTCGGATGGTGCCACAAAGGGCCTGCCATGCTGATCAACGACCAGCCTTACAGCGAGCTTACACCCGAGAAGGTGCATGAGATCATTGCCGAATACATGAATAATAACCGACGCTAATCATAAGGAGGCCAAACTATGTCAGAATTAATTCAAAGAGTGGATCTGATTTTCGGTGAATACTCAGATCAGAAATACAAGGTTCTTGAAGAAGCCCTGAAGCGTCCGAACGATGATATCATCAAGGATCTTCTTGATTCAGGCCTGAAAGGCCGCGGCGGCGCCGGCTTCCCCACTGCCCTGAAATGGAAGTTTACTGCTGAAGTACCTTCAGATGAAAAATATGTCGTATGCAATGCCGACGAAGGAGAACCCGGAACCTTCAAAGATCGGGAGATCCTAAGCCGTGTGCCCCGGAAAGTATTCTCAGGCATGGCTATTTGCGGCAAGGTTATCGGATCGAATAAAGGACTCATTTACCTGCGGGGAGAATATAAATTCATGCTCCCTGAACTGCTGAAAGAACTGGATACTTACCACGAGCACGCCAAGAAGCTCAACCATAACTTCACCATCGAGATCCGGTTGGGAAGCGGCGCCTACATCTGTGGTGAAGAAAGTGCCCTCTTTGAGAGCATGGAAGGAAAACGGGGTGAGCCCAGAAACAAACCGCCCTACCCGACAACCTCCGGGTTTATGGGTAAACCGACCGTAATCAACAATGTGGAAACCTTCGTGAACGTACTCATGATCTGCCGCATTGGACCGGTTCAGTTCCGTAAACTGGGCACCACCGACTCACGCGGATCAAAAGTATTCTCTGTGTCAGGCGATACTCCCAAACCAGGCATCTATGAACTCGAACTGGGGATGCCCCTTTTCCAATTCGTGGATGAATTCGGCGATGGCGATACCAAAGCGGTGCAGGTTGGAGGCGCCTCCGGTTTCTGCGTCCCCAGAAAGAAGTTCAAGGATACCATCATCGGTTTTGAAGGTGTTCCTACCGGCGGATCCATGATGATCTTCAACAGTTCCCGTTCCATGTATAACGTGCTGCATAATTACCTTGATTTCTTCGAAGAGGAGTCATGCGGACAATGCACCCCTTGCCGGGTAGGCTGTCAGCAACTCCGGAAAGGGATCGAAGCGGTGAAACGTGGTGAAAAACCTGTTCTCTATCTGGAACAACTCATGAAACTGGCTGAAACCATGAAGATCACTGCGAAGTGCGGACTCGGGCAATCGGTTGCCAACTCCTTCTCTTCCATCGTCAGCAATTTTAAAGAAGAAATGATTTACTAATCCGACAATATTCCTTTTTATGGCTACCAAAGAAAAATCGAAAACCAAAAATATCACCATAAAGATCGACGGGCAGGATATCTCTGTTGCGGAAGGCTCCACCATCCTGGAAGTTGCAAGGAAAACCAATATTCATATCCCTACCCTTTGCTATCACGATGACCTCTGTGTGGCAGGAAATTGCCGCGTTTGTGTTGTTGAACAAATTGGTGCTCGCAACCTCGTTGCCTCATGCGCAACCCCCGCTGCTGAAGGGATGAATATCCTCACCAACAGCGGAAAAGTCAGACTTGCCCGGAAACATATTGTTGAGCTGTTGTTGTCGGAACATAACGCCGACTGTACCAAGTGTTATAAGAATGGCAACTGTGAATTGCAAAATCTCGCCTCTGAAATGCTCACACGTGACCACCTCTTCCTTGACCTGGTTGCAGACCGGCATTATTCCATTGACAAGTTCAACCCGGCTATTATTAAGGATGACAGCCGTTGCATCCGTTGCCAACGCTGTGTGCGTACCTGCGAGGAGCTGCAAAGTGTAAGCGCACTTGAAGTGGCTAACAAAGGGGCTCATATGAAAATTTCCACCTTCTATGAACATCCGTTATTTGAAGTCGTTTGCACCAACTGCGGACAATGTGTGAACCGTTGTCCCACCGGCGCCCTCATCGAAAGAACTTACGTGGATGAAGTTTGGGATGCCCTTTACAATCCCAAGAAACACGTTGTCGTACAAACTGCACCCGCCGTCCGTATTGCCCTCGGCGAAGCCCTCGGGATGGAACCCGGAAAAATCGTGACCGGCAAGATGGTGGCTGCCTTGAAACGGATCGGTTTCCAGTCGGTGCTCGATACCGATTTCACTGCCGACCTGACGATCATCGAAGAAGGCCATGAACTGCTTTCACGCCTCAAACGTGCATTGGTCGACAAGGATCCCAAGGTGGCCCTTCCAATGACCACCAGCTGCTCACCCGGATGGATCAAATTCATCGAACATACCTTCCCTGAGTATTTACCCAATGTTTCGACATGTAAGTCACCACAACAGATGTTCGGCGCCTTGGCCAAGACTTTCTATGCGCAGAAACGCGGACTGAATCCGGAAGACATCGTATCGGTTTCCGTGATGCCTTGCACGGCAAAGAAATACGAAGCTGATCGTCCCGAAATGCGCTCCAGCGGACATAAGGATGTGGATTTTGTCCTCACAACCCGTGAGCTGGCTATCATGATCCGGCAAGCAGGACTTGATTTTGAGTCCCTGCCCAATGAGCAGTACGACAGCATCATGGGTGTTTCCTCCGGAGCTGGCGTGATCTTCGGATCAACCGGTGGTGTCATGGAAGCTGCACTCCGCACTGTTTATGAAGTTGTGACGGGCAAGGAGATTCCTTTCGAAAACCTCAACATCACTCCCGTCCGTGGTACCGAAGGAGAAGTTCGCAAAGCTTCCCTGAAGATTACCGGAACCCTGCCCGACTTCAATTTCCTGGAAGGTGTGGAATTGAAATGTGTGGTCGCCAACAGCCTTGTCTATGCCAAGAGGGTGATGCAGGAAGTGAGAGATGGTAAAGCCGACTATCATTTCATTGAGATCATGGCCTGTCCTGGCGGATGCCTGGGTGGCGGTGGACAACCAATACCCACTTCACCAGAGATCCGGGCAAAACGAAAAGCGGCCATCTATCAAGAAGATATGGGCATGACCATCCGCAAATCCCATGAAAACCCGGAAGTCACTGCGATCTATAAGGAGTTCCTCGGCAAACCGCTGGGACACAAATCACACGAATTGCTGCATACGCATTATAAAGCAAGGCAGCGGTACTAGCGTGCTGCCTGATGCGAAAAAATGAGACCGCCCGGAAATGGGCGGTCTTTTTTTTGCGGCCATCTTGACCCTTTCTCTTGCACGATAATTTCGTAAATTACTGACAAATAATATATTATAATAACCATTCTAGAAGATAAAGGAAGCCTTCCGGCACTAGTTGGTCAAGAAGATAATTGCAATTTAGCATTGAAAATTATTTCCACATTGTTATTCTATTAACATTGTGAATTTTTTCACAAATAAATTTTGCCGGGATTTTTATTGTTTTTACCTTCGCAGTCGGAAATCAATGGTTACCAGTTACACGGTAATAACTTAAAAATATGAATATCAAGTCATTGGATGATTTAACCGGCTTGCGGAACCAGCTGCTGAAAGGGCAGTCGAAGGACCTGAAAAAGGTACAGATCAGAGTAGCCATGGCGACTTGTGGCATTGCTTCGGGGGCAAAACCGGTGAAATCTTACTTCGAGAAAAAAATTCGATTAAATAATAGATAATGAGGCCATTAAGAAAACCGACTGGCCGCCACAAAAAAAACAAGGGTTTTTGAAAAATGGCGGGAAAATGGTCTTTGGGCAGGTTTTATGCCACTAAAGCACGGAGACACAGAAGGGCATGAGGCCATAAAGTAACAAAGTTACAGAGTCACAAAGTCACAGAGTCACAGGGTCACAGAGTCACAAGGTGGTGGTTCAAGTGATTTCAGAACTCGTTGTCCGTTGCTCGTTGTTCGTTGTTCGATAAAATTGGAATTTGTCCTTTGTCAATCAAGTTGTACATTTACAATTGTACCATGCACATCCCTTTGATTTGATTTCAAACCTCGTTGATCGATTTATAGCGTATTCAATAAACGAAAGCTATTCCTTATCCAGTCTGCTGAAGAGCTCGGGCAGGCGGCGGAGCAGCGCCTGTTCTCTCCATTTTTTTCTGACATCATCCACCGGACTCCCGAAATAGGTCTTGCCACCCTTGAGTGACTTGTCAACACCGGATGTAGCAAGGATCACAGCACCTTTACCGATCACAATATCTTTATTCACAACCACGCGTGCCCAGATGAGCACATCATCTTCAATCCTGGTAACTCCTGCGATAGCGGTCTGTGCGCCGATGAGGCAGTTCTTTCCGATGTAGGTGTCGTGTCCGACCTGAGATTGATTGTCCATCTTGGTTCCGTCGGAGATGATGGTGTTTCCCGAGACCCCGCGGTCGATGCAGCAGCATGCGCCGATCTCCACCCGGTTTCCGATGATGACATTACCACATGGTTCCAGCTTGCGGTATCCTTCCGGACGCTTCTGGAAATAATAGGCATCAGCACCAAGCACAGCGCCGGAATGAATGATCACCTCATCACCGATCTGCACGTGATCATAAATGCTGACATTGGCATGGATCACACAGTTTTTCCCAATCTTAACGTGGTGTCCGATGAAGGCGCCGGGTTGGATGATCGTTCCTTCGCCAATTTCAGCCGTATCGCTGATGAATTTCGTGGCTTTCTCAAAGGGACGGAAATACCTTGCCAGGAAAACATAATCACGAAATGGGTCGCTGGAGAAAAGGAGGTGTTTCCCTTCCGGCCGGTCAACCCGTGCATTGATAAGGACAAATGTGGCGCCGGAATTCAACGCCTTGTTGTAATATTTTGGATGATCGACGAAGGTAAGATCACCGGGTTCCACCATATGGATCTCATTGATGCCATGTACCTTGGCCTGTGGATCGCCAATGATTTCGGCTCCGACGAGGGAAGCGACTTGCTGCAGGCTGAGTGGGGTAGGGAGCTTCATGAATGTTTTGCATGAGGGGTCAATTCGCTTGTTATCCTTTTGCCCGCTCGGAATATTCACCCGTACGTGTGTCGACCTTGATCCGCTCACCGGTATTAACAAAGAGCGGTATCCGAACGATCGCACCGGTTTCAACGGTGCTGTTTTTTAATGTATTGGTAGCAGTATTTCCTTTAAGCCCGGGTTCGGTATAGGTAACGGTAAGCTCAACAAAAGGCGGAAGTTCGCAGGTTAGCGGGGTTTCGGTGTCGGCATGGAACAGGATCTCGACCTCCTGGCCTTCCTTGAGAAATTCGTGGGCGTTGATCAGCTCTTCTTGGATCTGCACCTGTTCAAATGTGTCTGAGTTCATGAAATGATAGCCTGTATCGTCTTTATATAAAAACTGGTAGGGTCTTCTCTCCACACGGGCGATATTGATTTTAACACCGGAATCAAAAGTATTTGAGATGACCTTTCCGGTAGTGATGCTTTTGAGTTTAGTTCTGACAAAAGCAGGTCCTTTACCGGGTTTCACATGCTGGAATTCCACGATCATGTATAGGTCATTGTTGTAATCCAGCACGAGTCCGTTTCTGAAATCTGCAGTGGTGGCCATAAATGGTTCTTTGGTTGAATTGAAATGATGATTATTTTTTGAACATGCTTGAATACCCTTTCATGATGCCTCTGTTGGAGTTGGCAATGAAGGTAAGGATTTCATCTTTTTCCGGTGTAGCAGGCACTTCGGCTTCGATGATCTCGACCGCTTGCGAAACGTTGTTGCTCTTCAGGTAAATAAAGCGGTAGATATCCTGGATATGGTTGATCTTTTCCTGAGAGAATCCTCTCCTTCGTAATCCAATTGAATTGACTCCGACATAAGAGAGTGGCTCCCGCGCGGCTTTCACGTATGGAGGCACGTCCTTGCCGACCATGCAACCGCCGCCGACAAAAGCATGAGCGCCAATTTTAACGAACTGGTGAACGCCCACCATGCCTCCGACAATGGCATAATCTTCAATGTCAATATGACCCGCCAGGTTGACCCCGTTGGCAAGGATCGCATTTTTTCCGATGTGACAATCGTGAGCGATGTGGACATAAGCCATTAACAATGTGTTATCGCCAATACAGGTCTCATTGCTGGCTTTTGTCCCCCTGTTGATGGTCACAAATTCCCTTACTGTGACGTTATTCCCAATCATCACCAGGGTGTCTTCACCGTCATACTTGAGGTCTTGAGGAATGGCTGCGATCACCGACCCGGGGAATATCTTGCAGTTCTTTCCAATTCTGGCACCTTCCAGGATGGTGACATTGGATCCGATCCAGGTTCCTTCTTCAATCACCACATTCTTATCGATCATCACGAAAGGCTCGATCACAACGGTGCTGGCAACTTTGGCAGTAGGGTTGACGTAAGCCAGGGGTTGGTTCATAGTTTATCTTTTTTTAAGATTTGTGCCATCATTTCAGCTTCCATGACAATTTTATTACCGACACATGCAATGCCGCGCATGTGTGCAATGCCGCGCCGGATAGGGGAGATCAGGTTCAGGTGAAAGATGATGGTATCCCCAGGTACAACCTTGTGCCTGAACTTCACTTGCTCGATCTTCATGAAAAGGGTGGCATAGTTTTCAGGATCAGGCACTGTACTCAGTGCCAGGATACCGCCGGTTTGAGCCATGGCTTCAATCTGGATGACCCCTGGCATAACCGGATCGCCCGGGAAATGACCGATGAAAAAGTTCTCATGGATCGTCACATTTTTTAACCCGATCACATAGTCTGCTCCCATCTCCAGGATTTTATCAATAAATAGAAATGGGGGTCGATGAGGGAGTATCCGCTGGATGCTGTTGATGTCATGAAGAGGAGTGGCGTTGATATCCACCTGGGGAATGTTCGGGGTACGCATCTCTTCTTTCATCAGTTTTTTGAGCTTTTTGGCAAACTGAACATTGGCCTGATGGCCGGGGCGTGTGGCGTACACATGGGCTTTGAGAGACATTCCGAGCAGGGCGAGATCTCCGACAACATCCAACAGTTTGTGGCGGGCAGGCTCATTCGGGAAATGAAGTTCAAGGTTATTGAGTATCCCTTCTTTTCGAACCTCAACACTGGGTTTTTTGAACAAGCGGGCGAGCCGGTCAAGTTCTTTCTGAGAGATCAGTTCTTCCACAAAAACGATTGCATTGTTCAAATCCCCGCCTTTGATCAGGTTGTTTTTCAGCAGAAATTCCAGTTCATGGAGGAAGACAAATGTGCGACACGGTGCAATCTCGTCAGCAAAGTTATCCATAGAAGATAACAGGGCATGCTGGGAACCCAAAACCCGTGAGTTGTAGTCGATCATGACAGAGACCTTGAAATCACCGGCCGGGATGGCTGTGATTTCGACCTGCTTCTCAGGGAGGGTGAATGTAACATTCTGATTCAGAACAAAATATTCCCTTTTGACCTTTTGCTCTACAATTCCGGCTTTCTGCAAGAGGCTAACAAAAGTTCCTGCACTGCCGTCCAGAATGGGGATCTCACTGCCATCAAGCTGAATTAAAACATTGTCGATGCCAAGTCCTGCAAGGGCTGCAAGGGTATGCTCTGTAGTTTCAACGGAAACGTTGTTGCATTTCAAGCTGGTTCCTCTGGAAGTGTCAGCCACATGGTCAACATCTGCCTTGATGACAGGTTGATCCTCCAGATCCACCCGTTGGAATTTATATCCGTGGTTTTCCGGTGCGGGGAGGAAGGTGATGGTGACGGATTTTCCTGAGTGCAGGCCTGTGCCGGTGATGGAAACCGGCGACTGGATGGTCTTTTGTTTTTCAGTCATAGCCGGCAAAGATAATATTTTATTTTGTCTTGAGCGAGTGCAACTTGTTGAAGCCAGGCAACATGGGGAGTAACAGGGGTTACTCTTTTTTTTCTATCCGCTTTTCGATATCCCTGATTTTTTTAACGATCCGGTCGAGGTTCCGGAAATGGATATACGACTTCCGGTAGGGAGCGATCTCAAAAGCCGGTGATCCCTGAACGATGGCGCCAGCCTCCGTAATGCTGTTCCCAATACCTGACTGGGCTGCGATTTTTACATTATCCGCGATCGTGAGGTGGCCGATGATACCGACCTGTCCGCCGATCATACAATTTCTACCGATTTTCGTGGAACCGGAAATGCCGGTTTGAGCAGCGATGACCGTATTTTCCCCTATTTCAACATTGTGGGCAATCTGAATAAGGTTATCCAGTTTAACCCCTTTACGGATGATCGTCGATCCAAGGGTGGCCCTGTCGATTGTGGTGTTGGCTCCCACTTCGACATAATCTTCCAGGATCACGTTGCCGGCCTGGATCACTTTCTTGTATTCCAGGGTATCCTGCGGAGCAAAACCAAATCCATCCGCTCCGATTACCACCCCGGCATGGATGATACAATGTCTGCCAATGACACAGTCGCGATATACCTTCACCCCGGCATGAAGCACGGAGTGTTCACCAATCATTGCCCGGTCGCCAATGAAAACGTGGGAATGGATCTCCGCATGATCTCCAACCACGGCATCTTCTCCAATTGAGACAAAAGGCCCTATATAGACATGCCGGCCAATGCGTGCAGAAGGTGAAATCGCAGCGCTTTCTGAAATGCCTTCTTTCTGCCGTATCGTTGCGTGATAAACTTCAAGAAGCTTGGCAAAGGCAGCATACGGATCGTCCACGCGGATCAGGGTGCCGGAGACAGGCTTTTCGGGTTTGAAAGAGGTATTGACCAGGATGATAGACGCCGCAGTTGTGTAAATATATTGTGTGTAAAGCGGATTGGCGAGAAAGGTCATCGAACCCGGCTGGCCTTCTTCAATTTTGGAAATCCTGTTGACTCTGGCTTCCGGATTCCCATCAATGGTACCATTGATCAGGGAGGCAATCTGTTTGGCGCTGAATTCCATGGATTAAGGGGTATTTTTATCTGTATCTTGGTATTTCGACTTTATCCCTTTGGGGAAACTAAGAAAATACTTGCTGACTGTCTTTGACAAAACATGAACATTAAGTTGATCTGAGGATTCGGCGATGTCCTCCACGTGTCCATCCCTGAAACGGATCAGGATCCTGTCTTTCTTAGGGTTATAGGCATCGTTGGCGATTTTTCCGCAATAGACAAAAGAGGCAGCCTCATCATTACTTATCTTAAGCGATCTTGCCCCCTTCGACCGGATCCGGCTGATCAAAGTTGCTGGAGCCGGATTATTGAGTAAGACAACCTGGTTCAGTCGCCGGTTTACAAGGTTTTGGCAAAGGAGTGACAACACGCGATCAGGATGGTTTGCCCAGGATTTGATGGCGTAGAAAACGTCAAAATCATCCAGTCTGGTAAAGGCGTTCAGGAATACCGGATCGTGTTCATCCCGAAAAGCATGTTTCAGGAAGACTTCCAACGGATCGGGTGCGGAAACGGCAATTTTTTTTCCGGCCAGGTACTTTGCCCTTTTCAGGATTTCAACCATCATGTATTCGGCTGCAAGCACAGTCTTATGAAAATACACCTGCCAGTACATCAGCCTTCGTGCAACGATGAATTTTTCTATGGAATAGATTCCCTTGGCGTCGACAACCAACAGGTCATTTTCCACATTCAACATGGTGATGATACGGTCGGAGTTGATCACCCCCTCCTGGACTCCCGAAAAGAAACTGTCGCGTTTCAGGTAGTCCAGCCGGTCCATATCGAGCTGGCTGGAGACCAGTTGGTGCAGAAAATGCTTAGGATAGGTATCTGTGAACACGCGGATGGCCATCTTCAAAGCTCCTTTAAACTCCTTGTTGAGTTGCTCCATGATCAGCAAGGAGATGGCTTCGTGATGGATCCCTTTCACCAGGGTTCGTTCCAGGGTGTGTGAAAAGGGCCCGTGTCCAATATCATGCAGCAGGATGGCAAGTACCGTTGCTTCCCGCTCTCTTTTGGTGATCTCATGCCCTTTCATGCGGAGGATGTCAATGGCCTGTATCATCAGATGCATTGCACCAATGGCATGCTGAAACCGGGTGTGCTGAGCAGCAGGGTAAACATAATGCGTTAACCCAAGCTGTTTGATCCTCCGCAACCGCTGGAACCAGGGGTGCTCGATGATATCATAGACAAGTTCATCCGGAATGCTGATAAACCCATAGATCGGGTCATTCAGGATTTTGCGTTTGTTGGTGATTTCCTCCATGAAAAGTAGTAAATTTGTGGAGAAGTCTTGCAAAAGTAGCAAGTTTGAACAATAAAACCCGGAATTCATCATTAATATCGAACAACAAACACCGAGCATGTCGTTGCAATGACCAGCGCAACGAAGCAAAACGAACAACGAAAAGAATGGACAAAATCAATATTTTGTGGGCTGATGATGAGATAGATCTGCTCAAGCCGCACATCCTGTTTCTCCGGGAAAAAGGATATGAAGTTCACACAACCAATAACGGGGCAGAGGCGCTGGATATCCTGAAAACAAAAGTATTTGACATTGTCTTTCTGGATGAACAAATGCCCGGCCTTTCCGGTGTCGAAACATTGCTTCGCATCAAGAACCGGTTTCCAAATCTGCCGGTGGTTATGATCACCAAAAGCGAGGAAGAGTCGATCATGGAGGATGCCATTGGATCGCAGATCAGCGATTACCTTATCAAACCGGTCAATCCAAACCAGATACTCCTCAGCCTGAAGAAGAACCTGGAAAATAAGAAGCTGGTCAGTGAAAAAACAACTTTCCAGTACCAGCAGGAGTTTCGAAATATCGGCATGGAGATCTCCAATAAAATGAGTTACCAGGAATGGGTTGATGTTTACAAAAAGCTGGTCTTCTGGGAAATTCAGCTTCAACGCTCTGCTGATGAAAGCATGAACGAGATTCTCCGGATGCAGAAAGATGAAGCGAACCAGGTCTTTTCAAGGTTCATCATGCGCAATTACCAGGACTGGCTGAACGGAAAAGCCGCCGAAAAACCGATACTCTCTCACACGGTTGTTAAGGAAAAGCTATTTCCGCTGCTGGATGACAAGGGCTCTGTGTTCCTGTTGGTGGTGGATAACCTCCGCTATGACCAATGGAAAGTATTGCAACCCATCATTGAGGAATATTGCAGGGTTGACCGGGATGACATCTATTTCAGTATTCTTCCCACCACTACACAGTATGCCCGCAATGCCTTTTTTGCCGGACTCCTTCCATCAGAGATTGGAAAGAAATACCCAAACCTGTGGGTGAATGAAGATGAGGAAGAGACGAAAAACAATTACGAGAGTGACCTGCTGGGCGAGCAATTACGTCGTTTCGGAAAAGATTTCAAACATAGCTATGCCAAAGTCCTGAACCTGAATTTCGGCCGGAAACTCGTCGAAACCCTGCCCAATCTGCAGGGCAACAAGCTGAACGTGATCGTTTACAACTTCGTCGACATGCTCTCCCATGCCCGCACAGAAATGGAGATCATCCGCGAATTGGCCGATAATGAGCCGGCATACCGCTCCCTTACTGTCTCCTGGTTCAACCACTCGCCACTGCTCGAAATCATTCGATATCTGGCAGAGAAAAAGATCAGGGTTTGCATAACCACCGACCACGGCTCTATCCGGGTCAAGGATCCGGTTCAGATCCTTGGTGACAAGAATACCAATACCAACCTGCGCTATAAAACCGGTAAGGCTTTGAAATACCAGAAGGATGAGGTGTTTGAAGTGAAAAATCCGCAGGACCTCTTTCTCCCCAGGATCAATGTCAGTTCGTCGTATGTCTTTTGCCGCAGCAACGACTTTTTCGCCTATCCGAATAACTACAATTACTATGCTTCCTACTACCGGAATACCTTCCAGCATGGAGGAATCTCCATGGAAGAGATAATGATCCCATTCATATCTTTGTCTCCAAAATAATCAAGATGACTTTCACCTGCCCTGCCGTAAGCGACTATGAAAAAGTTGCGAGGATCATTCAGCAGAATTTTCCATCGCATCATATCTTTGCGGTCAACGGTAAAATGGGAGCCGGGAAAACAACCTTCATCAAGGCATTTTGCCGGGCATTGGGTGTAAAAGATATTGTCCAGAGTCCAACTTTTGCCATTGTCAATGAATACGTCACCGGTGATCCGGGTAACATATACCACCTTGATTGTTACCGCATTGAACGGAAAGAAGAGATGTTTGAGATCGGGTATGAGAACTATTTTTTTGATGGCTCAGTATGCCTGATCGAATGGCCTGAAAAAATTTCCGAACTTTTGCCTGAAAAATACGTATACATCCTGATAACGGAAGATGAGCCAAGTGGAATACGTAAAGTAACAGTCACGGAAAACAAGTGAAGCCATGCAAGATCTCAGACAAGGGTTAATACCGGTGCCACAGGAGGAGATCCTTGAGACATACCGGAAAAAGAAACGCCTGACCATTGGGATACCCAAAGAGATAAGCCTGAATGAAAACCGGGTGACGTTGGTCCCCGATGGCATCAAATTGCTGGCACATCATGGTCATGAAGTCATCATCGAAAGTGGCGCGGGACAAGGAGCCCACTTCAGTGACCAGGAGTACAGCGAAGCCGGCGGAAGGATTGTCACCGACCGCCGCGAGGCTTTTCAGGCAGATATCATCGCGAAGGTCGCCCCGCTGACCCATACTGAAATTAGCTACCTGCGGTCAAAACAAACAATTTTTTCTGCGCTTCAACTGGGCATGCAAACAGAGGAGTTCTTCCGGAAACTGTCGCAGGTAAAAGTAACGGCTCTTGCCTTCGAATATATTAAGGATGAGGCCAATACCTTTCCGTTTATCCGCTCAATGAGTGAGATTGCCGGAAATATGGTGGTGTTCATTGCCGCCTCGTACCTGTCGGATAGCCAGCTTGGCAAAGGGGTTGCCCTGGGAGGGTTTCCCGGCGTGAAACCAACGGAAGTGGTCATCCTGGGCGCCGGTACCGTTGGAGAATTTGCCGCCCGCGCGGCACTCGGCCTGGGCGCTTCGGTGAAAGTCTTTGATATGTCTGTTTACCGGCTTCGCAGGTTGCAAAATATCCTCTCTAACCGCGTTCACACCAGTGTCATCCAACCCAAAGCCCTGCAGGAAGCAATGAAATCGGCTGACGTGGTGATTGGCGCCATTCATGCCAAACAAGGCAAGACCCCCTGCCTGGTACCAGAGGAAATGATCAGGGGAATGGAGGATGGCAGTGTGATTATCGACGTTTGCATCGATCAGGGTGGGTGCTTTTCAACTTCGCGGATGACCACACACGAAAACCCGGTTTTTACACAATTTGGAGTAACCTGTTATGGCGTGCCGAACATTACTTCCCGCGTTCCCCGAACAGCCTCTCTTGCCCTCAATAACCTCTTTGCCCCGATCCTCCAGCAAATCGGGGAGGAAGGCGGCATTGAGAATATTCTCAAATCCGTTTATGGTGTCAGACAAGGGGTATATCTCTACAATGGCATCATCACTAAAAAATTTATCAGCGATTTCAGCAACCTCCCCTTTCAGGATATCGACTTGCTGATGGCTGCCTTCTGACCTGCATGAGCATGGATAGCTTGGCTGAAGATAAAATCTTCGTTGGCTGGGACGCCCTGACCGCCCTGGAAACTTTTCTTCAGGAGGAGGTTCCACAAAACGCAAAGATCATCCTCCTGACTGACCATACGGTCAAGCAACACTGCCTCGGAAAGCTTTTTGGCTCAAATCAACGGCTACATGACGCCAGGATTTATGAAATCCCGGAAGGGGAAAGTGCTAAAACCTTTCACCAGGCCTACGATCTGTGCAGGCATTTACTCTCCGATGGAATTGAAAAAGACACCCTGCTGATCAACCTGGGTGGGGGAGTGGTTTGTGACCTGGGCGGATTTGTTGCTTCCATCTACAAACGAGGCCTAGGCTTTATCCATATTCCTACAACCTTATTGGCACAAGTTGATGCGGCCATTGGCGGAAAAACAGCTGTTAACCTGGATACCTATAAAAACCAGATCGGCACATTCGCAAAGCCTGCAGGTGTATTTGTGTACCCATTATTTCTGAACTCGCTGAATGAACGCCAGATCCGTGCAGGGTTTGCAGAGATCATCAAAATTGCCCTGATCGCAGATCAGGCATTATGGCATCTGATCAGGCAGTATGACTTCCCGGCGTTGAAAACAATATCTTTTGAAGGTCTGCTGTGGAGCAGGATGATCCGTGACTCGATCGGGAAAAAACTTGAGATTGTCAGGCAAGATCCTTTTGAGAAACATTACAGAAAGGGATTGAACTTCGGACATACCGTTGGCCATGCTGTGGAAACTTACTCCCTACAGCATGACCGGGATCCGCTTTTACATGGAGAAGCTGTGGCAGCCGGGATGATTTGCGAAACATACCTTTCATGGAAACACAACTTGATCAGCCAGCCGGAGCGGGATGAAGTCATTGGCTATCTGTCCGGTATGTTTGACCATTACCCGATAGCTGGTGAAACCCACGATGAGATGCTGAAGATCATGCAAGCGGATAAGAAAAACAAAGGGGGAAAGATTTGTTTTGTTCTGCTCGATGGGATGGGAAGGTTCCAGACCGATGTGTCGTTCGACCCGAAAATAATATTCGAAAGCCTCTCTTATTACAATTCCCTGCAAGCATGATCAGACCGATAAGGATTAAAGCCCCTCCGGCTGCCATTCATGGTGTGATAGACCTTCCATCCTCGAAGAGTATCAGCAACCGCTCACTCATGATCCAAAGCCTATGCAAGGAACCTTTTCAAATCCATGACTTATCGGATTCCGGAGATACAAGGATCCTCTCTTCCCTTTGTAGCAAAATCACGGAGGATCAGCTTCATGAATCCCCTTGCATGCTCGATTGTGGAATGGCGGGAACTGTCTTTCGGTTTCTTACCGCAAGGGTATGCCTGGAAGATGGAGAATGGCTTCTTACCGGCAATCAACGGATGTTGGAGCGTCCGGTTGGAGATCTGGTCGAACCCATTCGAAAACTGGGTGCCAACATTACATATCATGGCGATGAAGGATACCCGCCGCTCCTTATTTCAGGAACACAACTCAAGGGAGGGGAGGTGGAAGTCCGTGCTGATACTTCGAGTCAATTTATTTCTGCTCTTTTGATGATAGCACCGGTGCTGCCCGGCGGGCTGAAGCTCATCCTAAACGGCAGGATCGTTTCGCGCCCCTACATTGACATGACATTGTCGCTGCTTGAGGCATTTGGCGTACCTTCCTATGAATCCAAAGGAACGATCACGGTTCCGGAATGCTCATACAAACCCAGAGATATTATTGTCGAGAAAGATTTTAGCGCAGCATCCTATTGGTTTGAGATGGTCGCCCTGAATCCGGGGGCAAAAGTCCTACTGAAATCCCTTCATTTGTCGGGATTACAGGGAGATGCTGCCGTCGTTGACATCTTCAGGGATTTGGGTGTAGCAACTTCACCCGAAAAAGATGGATTACTCCTTTCGCATACCGGTTTTGTAACTCCTTATATATCATTTGATTTCACCGATTTTCCCGATCTGTTCCCTGCAGTTGCATCCACATGCGCCGGGTTGGGTGTTCCTGGCTTGTTCACGGGTATTGAGCACCTGGAGTTCAAGGAATCACGCCGGATTACAGCCATCGTTGAGGAGTTGGCCAAGACGGGAATATCTTTCCACTATCAGCAGAAGCCTTACGGACAATCGTCCCTATCAATATCAGCGGAACATCGAGATCATTCACGAGAGATACTGATGAATACCCACCAGGACCACCGGTTGGCCATGGCATTTGCGCCATTGTCATTAAAATGGAATGCGATACGACTTGACGATCCTCAGGTTGTCAGTAAATCCTATCCTTCCTTTTGGGACCATCTGCAAGCCTGTGGCTTTCGGACAGAAATGTCATAGGTGTCTTCACCTCCCCTTATGATTTGGGTGGTTTTTTCTGCTTTCCGGTTTCAACAATTTGTTTACTTTTGGGCACACTTTATCACCCATGATTGTTGACGCTTTCATACCCTGTTTTATCGACCAGGTATATCCCAACACAGGGATGAACATGGTCAGGATCCTGGAGAAGATCGGTCTGGATGTAAATTATAATCCCAACCAGACCTGCTGCGGTCAAATGGCATTCAACAGCGGTTTCTGGGATGAAGCCAAAGCCATGGGGGAGAAATTTCTGAAAGACTTTCCCAACGATCGGCCGGTAATCGGGCCCTCTGCTTCCTGCGTTGGCTATGTGCGCAATTATTTCGAAAAGATCTTCCATAATACTGCTTTTCACTACGAATACAAACAGCTTAAGAAGAACATCTATGAGTTCACTGACTTTCTTGTAAATGTGCAAAAAGTGACTGATGTCGGGGCTGTTTTCAATCATCGTGTAACCTGGCATGACTCGTGCGCAGCGCTCAGGGAATATGGTTTGAAAGAGGAAGGCCGGATTTTGCTGAAGCATGTGCAGGGACTTGAACTCTTAGAAATGAAAAACCGGGACGTTTGCTGCGGTTTTGGTGGAACATTTTCGGTGAAGTTTGAACCCGTTTCTACTGCCATGGCTGAACAGAAGGTAAAATTTGCGCTTGAAACAGGTGCTAAGTACATCATATCCACCGATTCATCCTGCCTGATGCACCTGCAGGGATATATTGACAAGCATCAAATCTCACTCAAGACCATTCACATCATTGATGTACTTGCTTCCGGTTGGTGAATTATATTTGCTCAGAAATAAAAACAGTACTATCTTTGGTTGCTGAAAATGAGGTAACTGGATGCACCTGTTTAGATGCATTTATGTAGTATTGATGATACTTTGCGCATCATCGGGATATGCACAGGCTCCTACCGTACAGGATTGCCTGGTTGCTATTCCCGTGTGTAATCCGGTTTATACTACGATCCAGTCTTATGTAGGCCACGGTAATGTTTATCCTGAAATTCATGACAACAGCCAATGCCCGTTGTGCATGGATGGAGAGAAGAATGATGTTTTCTATGTCATCACAGTTCAGACCAACGGACTCCTACCGTTTGTTCTGACGCCCAATAATCCTCAGAATGACTACGATTGGTCGGTATTCAATATGACCAATGCCGAATGTTCTCAGCTTTATCCGGAAGCAACAAGCTTGCAGGTGAGTTGCAATTCCTGGGGTGTTATTGGAAATAACGGTCCAACGGGTGTCAGCAATTTGATGGGAGGATCCACCAATTGCAACGGTCCTGGACAGGTAGGCAGCAAGTTCAACAAGGATATCACTGTTAGCGCGGGAGAAACCTACCTGATCAACATCAGTAACTGGAGTTCGACAAATCAGTCGGGCTATACGCTTGATTTCAGCTCCTCAACTGCGACCATCCTGGATAATGTGCCGCCACAAATTGACAGTATTCAAGAGGAAATCCTCTGTGCCGGTGCTTCCTCCCTGTATATCAAGTTTTCTGAAAATGTCCTGTGTGCCGATGTCAACCACCATCCGGAGAAATTCACCCTGACCGGCCCTGCCGGAACTTACACCATCACTGATGTAACAGGAGCCGCCTGCGCAACGGGCGGAACACAAGGTAAAACATTCCAGTTGATGATCTCTCCACCCGCATTCGAAGGTAACTATCAACTGAATATCATTGGAATAATCCGTGACCTGTGTTTGAACGCTGCTTGTTATCAGGGTTATCCGTTTTCCCTGACAGAAACAAATTCTCCCCAGGTGAGCGCAGGGAATGATGTCTCCATTACTTATGGCGCATTCACGCAACCGGATGGGTCAGCAACCGGTGACTCCTGCAACTACTCTTTTTCATGGACGCCAACTCCTTCCGGATTCATTTCCAGCCAACCAAATCCTGTCGCCGTGCCTGTGGTGAATACAACTTACCATGTGTCGGTAAATGATGGGTTCAATCAGGTTACCGGTGATGTTTCGGTGACGGCAAATCCATTACCACAGATTCACCTGGGAGCTTCGGATACAACCCTTTGCATTTACGATACGTTGCTGCTTGATGCCGGTAACCCCGGCGCCTCCTTCCTCTGGTCAAATGGTTCGGTTAGTCAGCAAATCCGAGTCGGAACATCTGGTTTGGGATTTGAAGCTTCGAATTATTCTGTTAGGGTTACGAGCCAGGCCGGATGTATCGATTCCTCTGCTATCACGGTGATATTCTCCTATATGGCCTGTGTCGGTGAAGAGGAATTGGAAACCCTTCCATCCACGGTCATTTTTCCTAACCCGGCCAGCCATTCCCTAACGGTGCTTCGCAAAGAACAATCGAAACCCGTCGGTTTTAGGATTTTCAATGTATGGGGCTCCAAACTCACGGAAGGTGTTCTTTCGGAAAGAAAGGAAACCATTATCATCTCAATGTTGCCAAAAGGTATCTATATCTTTCAGGTAACCAATAAGAACCACACGGAACATTTTTGCAATTTATCAAAGAATAAAAACAACCATCTATGAAACGTTTTATTTTCCTGTTATTTATTGCATCGATTCTTCCCTTCCTGGCACCTGCCCAGAATACCGGCCAGGGAGAAATGAGTGCAACCGATGCTAAACCTTTTGTTATCCTTGAACGATCGGATGATGTTAACAATTATTTCCAGGTTGATTTTTCGCTTCTTGCTGAGAGGTTTGAAAAGATCTACTTTCTGCAGTTGATCTTTCAGGATCACCGGATTGTTAACACTGATGGCGATCTGAGTAAAGACCTGATAGGCTTTCAGGCATCCATCAAGCATGACACGGATGAAATGCTTAAGTTATTCGATAAATACAGACAGCAGGTTGCCAGCGAATCATCCGGCATGGATGCTGCATCCAAAGCTGCCTGGCTGGAAAAGAATGATAAATACAAAACAAAGTGATCCCATGAAAAAGATATCCTTACTCATCTTTATTATTTTTGGTCTTCTGAGCGTTGTTCGGGCACAGGTGGGTGGAAATAGCCTATGTGAGAATTCCTTGCCATTTTGTACCGGCACGAATTACACATTTCCGGCCGGTGTCAATGCCGGAACCGCCCAGCCTGGACCTTGTTACAGTTGTCTTACCACGAGACCAAATCCTGCCTGGTATTTCATGAAGATTGGGAATCCCGGGAATATTACAATCTATATGTACAGCACGCCACTGGTGGATATTGACTTCTGCCTCTGGGGTCCTTTTACTTCTCAGAATGCTTGCAATGAGCTTACCTGTAACAAAGTGGTGGATTGCAGCTACTCTCCCAATCCGCAGGAATGGGCTGACATTCCCAACGGGCTTACGGGACAATATTATATCTTACTTATTACCAATTATTCCAATCAGCCTTGTAATATCAACTTTTCCCAGACTGCGGGGACGGGTACTACTGACTGCTCGATCCTTCCCCCGCCATGCAGTAGCAACAGCCCGCTTTGTGTTGGCCAAACACTCCAGCTAACCGCCAGTTCGGTTTGGGGAGCAACCTACCATTGGGAAGGCCCCAACGGGTGGACATCCAACGTCCAAAATCCGACCATCCTTAATGTTAATATGTCCCATAATGGGTTATACAGTCTCTACGTAACAGCCAACGGACAAGTTCTTGATCCAACAACAACCCTTGTTCATGTCTACAATACTACTGCCAATGCCGGCTCTGATCAATCCATTCCATATGGTGCAAATACTACCCTTAATGGATCTGCATCACAAGGGAGCGCACATTATGATTATCACTGGGAACCAGCCAACCTGCTGGTTAACCCAAACATTGCCAAACCGACTACCGTCAACCTGACTGCCACTCAAATGTTCACGCTAACCGTTGTTGATGACAGTGCTTCCTGTACGGATACTGATGTGATGACGGTTGATGTCACCGGTGGTCCTCTTGGGGCCAGTGCTGCAGCGCAGCCTTCGGAGATATGCCCTGGCGCTACAACCCAGCTTCATGCACTCCCGTCAGGTGGTGCCGGAAACTATACATTCCAATGGACCGGTCCGGATGGTTTTTCTTCCACCCTGCAGGATCCTATGGTTCAACCTGCACAGACCGGGCAATATCATGTTGCGGTAACTGACGGTTTTACCACTGCGAACGCCTCTGTGACCGTTACAATTCATCCTTTGCCTCTGGCCGATGCGGGTACCAATACCGGCATTCCACACGGGACATACACCTTTTTACACGGCAACGCCACCCAGGGCTCCGGCAATTATCATTACCATTGGACTCCTGCCGATAAAGTTGCCAACCCCAATGTAAAGGATCCTCAAACAGTTTACCTGACACAGACAACAGTCTATTCATTGACAGTGGATGATGTAACAACCGGTTGTGTGAGTAATAACCTCGCCAATGTTACTGTTGAAATCACGGGCGGTCCCCTCAACGTCAATCCGGTGGCCACCCCTCCCATGATTTGCATAGGGGAAACCGTCCAACTTCATGCTTCTGCAGGTGGCGGAAATGCCGGAAGTTATTCCTATGAATGGTCATCTGTCCCGGCTGGATTTTCATCAACACAAGCAAACCCGCTTGTTTCCCCAACAGTGCCAACTACCTATCATGTCAAAGTGGATGATATGTTCAATCTTGTGGAAGGAGATGTCGCTGTCGGAATTCGACCTGACCCGCTCATCTATCTGGGACCGGCTGACACCATCGTATGTATCTACGATACCCTGACCCTCGATGCCGGTAACCCCGGGTCTACCTACTTATGGTCAAACGGACGGGATACAAGAACAATCCAGGTTGGAACTTCTGGCATTGGATTCAATACACAAACCCTTACTGTGGAAGTAACCAGTGAATATGGTTGTAAATCTTCTGCATCCATCAATATCATCTTTGATTATAGCGCCTGCGTCGGCATCGACGAACAAGATGTCGACGGCATTAAAGTATTTCCGAATCCCGCCTCTGACATGCTCTTCGTTAAGTTGCTAAAGGAATACTCAGCTACTATTACGCTCATGAATACGCACGGCAAGGTCATGGATGTGAAATCGCTCAGCAATATGCAACGCCAAGCACCCGAAGTCGGATTTGATGTATCTGAACTGCCGGCCGGCCTGTATTTTATTCATATCAATGGATCACTCATAAACAGGGTTTGCAAGGTGCTCATCAGGTAGTTTATCATTACTTTTATTTAAACCTATTGTCAAATTAATTCAAAACAGAACCGGACATTATGCGTTGTCCAATCATAATGCCAGAGAAAAGAAATGATGAAGAAACCCGTTGCTAAGCTTTTCCCGCATATCTTGTTGTTACTGATGGCATGGATGGTGGCGTTCAATTCATGTGCCTATGGCCAGTTTCTCAAATCGACAGATCAACTTAGAACCGACTGTCCTGCCTCCATGAAGCAGGCTTATATCTGGTATTTTGGAAACTATGCCGGAATTAATTTCAACCTCGACCCACCGGTATCATTGACTGATAATAACGTTCTCAAGGTCCTGAAAAGTTGTGCCGTTATCTCCGACAGTCTTGGCAACCTGCAATTTTTCACCGATGGCGTTTCGGTTTGGGACCGGACTTTCCAAAAGATGCCCAACGGGACAGGCCTCTACGGTGATCCTGGTTCAACCCAACCTTGCATCATTGTACCCCACCCATCAGTACCTACCAAATATTATGTCTTTACAATCGACCTTGTATTGCCTCCGCCCTTTGGCACAAACGGTTTGCGTTATTCGATCGTGGATATGAACCTGAGAAGTGGATTGGGAGACGTTACGGATATCATCAATCAACCGCTTCTTCCTGAGGTTAGCGAAAAGATTACAGCTGTGAAACACAGCAATGGAAGAGATTTCTGGGTGGTGACCCATAAATGGAATTCCGATGAGTTCTACGTTTATCCTGTCACCCCATCAGGGGTTGAGCAGCCGGTTGTCTCGGCCATCGGCACATACCAGGGAGGAAATATTCAAGACAACAACTCCATTGGCTTCATGAAGCTATCTCCCGATGGCTCCAAACTTGCGCTGGCCATCTCCGGATCCAATTTGTTTGAAATTTTTGATTTTAATAACGCTACCGGTGAACTGTCGAATGTGATCACCTCACCTGCCACCTATGTAAGCGCCTATGGAGTCGAGTTCTCACAGGATGTCAGCAAACTTTATGTAAGTACGATGGACATTGTGAACCTTTTACCCTCATTCCCGTCCAGGATTTTCCAGTTCGACCTCCATGCCGGTACCCCGCAGGATATATTGAATTCAGCTATTCAGGTGGCCATCGATTCCACGATCCGCCTGGGTGAATTGCAATTGGGCCCGGACAGAAAAATCTATGTCGCCCGAAGTATCAATCAGTTTTTTGCAAAAGACAGTTTGGCGGTTATTCATAACCCCGACAGGCCTGGACATGCATGCAACTATAACATGGTGAATGATATTCCTGATCAGGGATTCTATCTGGGTGACCGCTCAAGTGAATTCGGACTTCCGAATTTCGTCCAGAGTTACCTCGATATTCCTTCCTTTAAGTATGACAGCGCCTGCTCTGGTGAGGCGACGATGTTCTCTATCGTGAATCGAACCAATATTGATGAAGTGCTCTGGAATTTTGACGATCCCTCTTCAGGGGGAGCCAACACATCCGACGATTTCAACCCATATCATGTCTTTACAGCCCCGGGAGATTATCAGGTGATCCTGACAGAAACGTACCATGATACTTCCTACACCAGTTCAGAGACTGTTACAATTCATGAGCTACCCAATGTTGACCTTGGACCGGATGTCCAAATTTATGTTGGAACTTCCGTCTCCCTCCACGCTGGAGGAGGATATGATGAGTACCTGTGGTCAACCGGCGCTACTGATTCGATCATTACAGTTGATGCCAGGGGAGATTACTGGGTTAGGGTGAAGGACAACAAATGCTGTTATAACTCCGATACCATCACTGTTACGATCTATGAGTACTACATCCCCAATGCATTTACTCCAAACAACGATGGACTTAACGATACCTTTAAAGTAATCGGCCAGCTTACCGAAGGAATCAGATTTTCAATGGTCATTTATAATCGTTGGGGCGAGCTGATCTTTGAATCCACAGATATCATGAAGGGCTGGGATGGCACCAAAGCAGGAAAACCTTGTCCATCGGATGTATATTCCTGGAAGGTTGTAATCGGTTTTTTTAACGAATCAATCATCCAAAAGGAGGATGTGGTTTTTAAAGGGACTGTTACACTCCTGCGGTGATGGAAGGAATTCCCATCGTCCGGCAATTTACTGGGGATGAACATCCGGCATCAACGCCATATTCCGATTCCGACAACGTTGTTGAGTTTATACCTTGAGAAACAGAATTAAGCGTATTTTTGATCACGTGGAAGTATTCACCGTTGAAAAGAGATGGATGGACTGGCGGATCTAAGCCCGAAACGAATAAACATGGAACAATCTAATTATGCTGTTGCCATTGCAGCGGAGATGAACTTGAAACCTGATCAGGTTCAGAATACCTTATTTCTGCTGGAACATGGCGCAAGTGTGCCGTTCATTGCCCGTTACCGAAAAGAACTCACAGGAAGCCTTGATGAAGTCGCCATCACGGATATACGCGACAGGTACAAGCAACTCAAAGACCTGGATGCCAGGAAAGAGGTAATACTTAATTCTATCCGGGAACAGGAAAAACTCATCCCGGAATTAGAAGAACAAATACAGCAAGCTGCTTCCATGTCGGAGTTGGAGGATATCTACCTTCCTTACAGACCAAAGAAAAAGACCCGTGCGACGGTGGCCAGGGCGAAAGGACTTGAACCATTGGCCAAAATGATCATGTCGCAACGGTTAACCGATGTGGAAACCAAAGCTGCCGAATTCATCAATCCGGAAATGGGTGTGAACAGTGAAGCGGAAGCCATTGCCGGGGCGTGTGATATCATAGCGGAATGGATCAGCGAGGACCGGTTTTGCCGGGACAGGATCAGGCGTTTGTTCCACCATGAAGGGATCCTCCGTTCAAAGGTTTCAAAGGGCAAGGAAAGCGAAGCCATGAAATATGAGCAGTATTTTGATTGGAATGAACCCTTGAAAAGGGCTCCTTCCCATCGGATCCTGGCTATTTTCAGGGGGGAATCCGAAGGTTTTCTGAGCGTCTCTGTGCAGGTAGAAGGCGAAAAGGCCTTGTCGATCCTTGCCGATCGTTTCATCCATGGTGCAAATCCATGTGCTCTCTATATTCAAAAAGCAATAGCCGACGGGTATAAAAGGCTGTTGGCCCCTTCCATTGAGACCGAACTGCGAAACAGCGCCAGGGAAAAAGCCGACAAGGAGGCTATCCGGGTATTTGCTGACAATCTCCGGCAACTTTTAATGGCGCCACCATTGGGTGAGAAAATTGTGCTGGCCATCGATCCCGGATTCAGGACGGGTTGTAAGGTTGTATGCCTGGACCGTAGCGGAAAATTGCTCCACAATGAAACCATTTATCCCCATCCTCCCCAAAGCGAAGTCAGGGAGGCTGTGAATAAGATACTGAACCTGGTCAGCGCCTATCAGATCGAAGCCATCGCCATTGGAAATGGCACGGCAAGCAGGGAGACTGAAATGTTCATCCGCCGGATTCCCTTCGACCGGGATATCCTTGCCATGATGGTCAATGAAAGCGGCGCTTCGGTCTATTCCGCATCTCCCATTGCCCGCCAGGAATTCCCCGATTATGATGTGACCGTCAGGGGCGCTGTCTCCATCGGACGAAGGCTCATGGATCCCCTTGCTGAATTGGTGAAAATCGATCCTAAATCCATAGGTGTTGGTCAGTATCAGCACGATGTGGATCAAGGTAAGCTGAAAGAGAGCCTGGATGACGTGGTACTCAGTTGTGTCAATGCGGTGGGTGTGGAGGTCAACACAGCCAGCCAGCAACTGCTGCAATACGTCTCAGGTATCGGCCCGGTGCTGGCTAAAAACATCATTTCCTGCCGTGAAAAGAAAGGAAGCTTCTCTTCCCGGAGTGAACTTCTACAAGTAACCCGTTTTGGAGAAAAGGCCTTTGAACAGGCGGCCGGGTTTATCCGGATCCGGAATGGGATCAATCCGCTGGATAACACCGCCGTTCACCCGGAACGGTATGACCTTGTTAATAAAATTGCTTCAGATACCGGTTGTTCCGTGAAAGAACTCATCGAAGAACCTGTCTTACTGCGCAAGATCAATTTTGAAAAGTACCTCAGCAAAGAGGTGGGCTTGCCTACACTGCATGACATCATGGAAGAACTTTCAAAGCCGGGAAGAGATCCCCGCCAGCAGTTCGAAGTGTTTGAATTCTCTAAGGATATCCATGGCATCGAAGACCTTAAACCCGGGATGATCCTGCCCGGCATCATATCGAATATCACAGCTTTTGGGGCTTTTGTCGATGTCGGTGCCCACCAGGACGGACTGGTTCATATCAGTCAGCTGTCAGATACCTATGTCCGGGATCCTAACACCATCGTCAAACTGAACCAGAAAGTGATGGTGGAAGTGCTGGAAGTGGATCTTCGGCGAAGAAGAATTCAATTATCCATGAAATCTGTAAAACAAAAAAGATAATTTTGTCGTTGATTCTTTGGAACACATGCCGATGAGATATTTTTCATACTTGCTTCTTGCCTTATCCGGACTTCTGCTTTCGGTGAATGATGTATATCCCCAACGTATTCTGGGAGCTGTTGTGGCGGGTATGAATATGACGCAGGTTGATGGAGACGAGGTGTATGGATTTCGGAAATATGGCTTCAATGGTGGCGCACAAGCCATTGTTCCTTTTGGAAAGTCCGGACGCTGGAGCGCCGGCCTGGAAATCCTGTTCAGCCAGAAAGGGAGCTATCAGAAAGCACAGTATGCTGATTCCAGCCAGAACGGGATGTATAAGCTGAGCCTCAATTATGTCGAGGTGCCCGTGATGATCAATATATCCGACCGAAAGGTTATCTCTGCAGGGACCGGCATTTCCTATGGACAACTGGTCGGGGTCAAAGAATGGGAGCATGACAGAAGGACAGAAACCTCTTTGTCGGGAGGGCCTTATGCGAAGAATGATTTGAGTTGGATTGGAGAAGTACGTTTCAGAATTTACAAGCGGTTTTGGCTGGATCTTCGTTATAGCTATTCGCTGATGAAAATCCGAACCCGCGTCTTTGACCCGGATCCGGGCGAGCCATTCACCCGCAAGCAATACAACAATGCCATTTCTATCCGGGTTCAGTATATTATCAATGAACCGGTACCTGAGCGGGTCAGAAAGCAGAAGAAATAGTTAAAAAGGTTTAAATCATTTTCCTGATCAGCCTCAGCCGGTGAGAATATGCCTTGCGTGTTTCATCATAAATACCATGATGATCGATCAGGTCAATCTTTACCTTGCCGGAGGCATGGATGATATGCTGTGGAGAAATCAGGATGCCGGTATGGGTGATATTTCCTTCCGGATCATCAAAAAAGACAAGATCACCTTTTTCTGCTTCCGATAAAAACCCGACCGGCTCACCCTGGGTCGCTTGCTGTGATGCATCGCGGAGCAAGGGTATTCCCGAGAGTTTGTAAACCATTTGGGTCAACCCGGAGCAATCGATACCAAAGGGTGAACGACCTCCCCAAAGGTAGGGTGCGTGAAGAAATAACCAGGCGTGGGTCACAATATGCTCCCTGGTTTGCAAGGTGTTGTGAAGCTCAATGAGCGTAGATAATACCTGGCCTTCATAATGAAATACCTCATCTTCCACCCTGAAATGCCCATCGGTTATGCCAGGCAGGGAGCTGCCAAGGACAACAGGGATCATGGTGTTACTTCCTGACACGGAAACGGCGTCGACAACTTCCCCTGCGGAAGTTATTGGAAAATCTGACAACCTCAAGTATTCCTGCTCAGCGATGATCCTAATCTGCTTTTGGTCGAGCCATCCTTCATATCCATCATAATGTAAACATACCTGAAGCCAGTCTCCCTTCACATCTTTCACTGCAAATATATCTCCAAAAAGGCACTGGGAAACCATTTCACTCCGGTGAGATGGTTCTTTTCGCAGCGGGATCATCGTAATTGGCACAAACCCAAACAGCATAGGATTCACCTTGATTTGAATTCAGGCGTGAAATTACAAAGTTTTTTCACTATTGTTAGAAAAAGCCATGAGATTCCTCATTTCGTGTTGATCTGTTTGATGTACTCCAAAGAATCCGGCCCCAAATTGAAGATCAGATCCAGAATACTGAGATCAGGTGTAAATGGGAAACGATCGGAAAAAACCTGCACATAAGATGGAAAGATCAACGTATTGTCCGGGTGTTTCGGATGGATCGAATTTCTGAGGTCTGTCCCTTCCAAAGGATTTCGAACGAAACGATCTGTAAAAGTATGTATAGGTTTTATCTTCATCAGGTTCAGGACTATGTTGAAGAATCTCATATTGAGGTCTAACAGAGATCCTGTATGGTCGTGAAAAAAAGGTTTCAAATCGTCCTGGTAATATTGGAAAAACGGCGAATTACGATAGGCAGAGACAATTGTCTTCCAATGCAGAGATGCCCAGGGTTGGGTTTGTGAAGGATATACTTCCCGGATGGACGAATGGTTCCCGGACGGTTTTATGATAGGTACGGATAATGTCTGTACTCCGCCGGCTGTCATGATCCTGCAGCGGTTCCGGTAGGTTTGCTTGGGATAGGTTTCATGCTGTTCGATCAAAACCTCTTCTGCAAGCAGATAGTGAAAGAAATAGGATATCGGTGGAAAATAGGTTGTTGACAGGAATACCTTGAGCATAAAAAAAGAAGAAAAAATTGGTTTCAGTGGCTCAAAAATATATATTTGTAGCTCAGAAAATCCCAAAATCAATTCTTCTGACCCAGCAAGATCTCGTCAATGGCCTGCTTCAAAGAATCCTTCGGCAAGGCTCCCATGGCCATCTGTGGCTGACCAGCTTTCGGACAGAAAAGAAGCGAAGGGATGCTGCGGATACCGAAGGCACCTGCAAGTTCCTGCTCAGCTTCCGTATCAATCTTGTAAATATTGATCTTCCCTTCATACTCTTTCGATAATTCCTCAAGCACCGGAGCGATCATCTTACATGGCCCGCACCAGTCGGCATAAAAATCAATGAGGCAGGGAAGTTCCCCTTCAAATTTCCATTGCCGGTTTTGTTCATAATTAAAGACCTTCTCCTGGAAAGTCTGTTTGGATAAATGTTCGAGTGACATGGTTTGATTTATTTGTTATTGGGTGTTAAGTTCAAGTTCAAGGACAAGTGATAATTTTCCCTAATCGCTATTCGCTACTCGCTATTCGCTACTTCTTCAGCAACACATCATTGATCGCCTGTACAAAAGTCGTTTTCGGCAGCGCGCCTACAGACATCTGAGGCTTGTCCTTTTTCGGACAGAACAAAACGGCCGGGATGCTCTGGATATTGAATGCAGCCGCAAGTTCACGTTCCTTCTCCGTGTTGATCTTGTAGATGTTGATCTTTCCCTTGTATTCCTTGGCCAACTCATCCAGAATGGGCGCCACAATCCGGCAAGGACGACACCAGTCGGCGTAGAAATCAATGATGCATGGCAGGTCTCCATTGTAAACCCAGGTATCAGGATTCTTTTCATAATCCCAAACCTGTTTGAGAAACATCTCTTTGGTCAGGTGAACAGGTGTTCCCCCGTTTTTCGAACTTGTTACATGGTCTTTGGTCTCTTCACTGGTGGTCCCGCCTGAGTTATCTTCTGTGATGGCCGTTTCGTTCACCTGGACAACCGTTTGCAACGTATCTTCTTTCGGTTGGCTCCCATTGGAACTGTTCTTGCATGCGCTGGCGAAAAAGAGCAGTGAGGTTAGGCTGATAAAGGCAATGGTTTTCATATGCTGGTATTTAAAATTTTCGACAAAGGTATAAATGTTTTTTTAATTAAATCGCATTAGTATCACTTTTTTTCTACTTTTGCATCGTAGAAGTGGGCAGAGGGCTGAGTCAGAGTCAGAGTCAGAGTCAGAGGGCAGAGTCAGAGTCAGAGTCAGAGTCAGAGGTCAGAGTCAGAGTCAGAGGTCAGAGTCGGAGTCAGAGTCAGAGTCAGAGTCAGAGTCAGAGTCAGAGTCAGAGTCGGAGTCAGAGTCAGAGTCAGAAGTCAGAGTCAGAGGGCAATGGTTAGAAATTTTGTGTTTTGGTGTTTTAATGGCAAAAGGAAGTTTGATCAGTAGTTACTGCGACGAAGAAACAATAGCTGTTTAACATGGAAGGGATCTTTAAAGAAATTTCAAGCGAAGAATTCAACCAAAGGTTCATCACTGAGGAAGCTTGCTATATCTATCTTGCAGAAACGAAATGGAAGGATGGTTTTGTGTGTCGCAAGTGTGGAAATACCAACTTCTGTAAGGGAAAGGCGCCCCATTCACGCCGGTGCACAAGATGCAAGAAAGAGGAATCAGCTACAGCACATACTCCTTTTCATCATTGCAAAGTACCCATGGTCAAAGCTTTTGAGATGGCTTTTACCATCTGTCATTCTCCGCAGATTTCTTCCTACGAGTTATCACGGCGAGAAGAGATCCGGCAAATGACTTGCTGGAAGCTGAAAAAAAAGATCATGGAGTGCCTGGAGAAGGGCAACAATATGTAAATAGGATCGAATTACTTATTGAATGATCACCTTCTGATTCATGTTGCCTTGGCTTCCCGAGATTCTCAGGAAATAGATACCCTTTGAAATTCCACTAACATCAAGCGATTCGTGAATCTTTCCTTGTTGATGATCCATTTTCTTTGAGAATAGCGTCTCTCCTGTCAGGGATAGAAGCGTGTATGTGATCTGATCTGATTTTTCTGTGGTAAGATCGACAAATATCTTATCAGTGGCAGGGTTTGGATAAACCTGAAGCCGGGTAAATGGGGATTGTTCCTCAACAGTAACTGGTGCACAAACATAGTAGGCTTTCCAGCCCTGGGCTGTGACAGATTGATTGGTGGTGAACATGACAAACATCTTTCCGCTGGGGGCTGTCACCGGAGCAGGCATATTATCAGTTGTAAAGGTGCCGGAGTATTCGGCCAGCAATGTTCCGCTCTGAGTGTCATAGATCTTAACCTTATCATTTCCGGCTTCTGTGTCGAACGCCAGGAAGAAAAGAGTTAAAGCTCCCATCCCTTCAGGGTGGATGCTCCATTTACAGTTTGTAGCATTCTTATAGTTGTAATTAAAACTTCCATCCGAAATAGTATCTGTTTCTTCGGTCACGTGGGTAGTCCCGCTACACCAGGTTAACGTATGGGAATGGTAGGTGGCATACCAACCTTTGCCTGTGATGCTCCCATTGGATGAAAAGGTAATTAGGATAGAACTTGAATAAGAGGTGATCACCGGTGGTAAGGATGATCCTGAATAGGTTCCCAGGATAGGGTTGGCTGTGGAATTTCCTTCGTATATGGTAACGATATCATTGTTTAGCTCTGTATCAAATCGATGGAATGTCAGGGTGATGAAGTCGATCGAATCTTCGGGAGTGGTTGGATTGATCAGAAAGTTACAAACCATGTTGTTGTGGTAGTTCCGTAGCGGTCCACTGCCATCTTCGATAGAACCATCCAAATGATTTATTTCCGTTAATCCATTGCAATAGGAGGGGTAATTATTATTGATTGTATCAGGGTGCTGATTCAGAATGGCTCCTTGCCCGTAAGTAAAGTTGTAACCGCCAGGGTTAAGATTGCTCAGGTAGTAATACCCGTTGAAAGATCCGCTCCAACCCCAGTTGAAATGGAAATAGCTTGTGCCCTGGTATCCATCAACATTGAAGGCATGACCGCCGCTGCCGAATCCATGATAGTACATCGGTTTTCCGGCATCGAGATTATCGCGCAGCATTTGTTCCCATTGGCTGTTTGTATAGTTATCCTTTTCATATAGTTGGGTTCCCGGGCAATACAGGAAATTGTTACGCAGAGCCGCCGCCGCGTCTTCACTGTAAGCGCCAGATCCCGATGGAGAGTACATCATGTCAACAGCAACACCTGCATGATAGAGAAGGGTTGCGGTGGGATTGCTGTGCCTTTCGAGTTGATTGTGCATGCCATTCCACTCGTACGTTGTAGCCCCGAAATCGGCACATTGTTCCCCATACCATGCATTGGGTGGGGTGTAGCAATGAGACCCTTCGCCGGTTTGCGGGTAGCGATAGTAATACATCACCTGACTCATGGCAGTTGCCACACATCCCGCCCAAACATGTCCTCCGGGGCCAGCTGCATCTTCCGGACAAAGAGCATTGTAATAGGAACCCTGATCCCATGTTGTTGTAAAAAGAGGTGCCACATCCAATGTACTTTTATCGGTATCAAGCAATGATGGATCTGATACGGATAGATGTTTCCAAAGTTGGACTACTGCTTCATCAGCAGCGTAGTTTTTCTCCATCCCGTCGAGGATCTGTTTTTCATAACCTTCCATCCATGCAATGAATTGGGGAGGTTGTTCCGTGTTCCCAACCTTTCCGTCGAATGAATAGGCCAGGACAGGAACCACGTGATCATCAGCTGCAACGATCACATAGCCTCCGTTGGCGAGGTTGAAGGTGTAATAGACGGGTACATCACCGCTCTTCCGGATCAACGTCTCCTCGATCTGGATCCGGTCGTAAGCTTTGCCGCACTTTTCAAAAATGAAATTTCTGGCGACCTGTCGGGCAGTCGGAACATCAACCGATTTTCCTTGTGCAAAAGGAATAATGAGGAATAATAGAATGATTGCAAAGAACAGGGAAACTTTTTTCATATTTTCTGGAAGGGTTTAATCAATTTGCTGGCAAAAGTACAAAATTGCCTGAAAATATTTTTCTTTTTGAATATATTGCGACGATGCAGGAAATAGAGGAGGAAGTAACTGCTTGGGAGGAGTCTCGAAATAATAAAAAATGCAAAATCAATTGACAGTTTACAACAAAAGATGCGAGAATAAAACTTAACCGATTATATCCGTCACTTCATTCTTAACATAACACTAGTTTTGTAGGCGGTTCATCTATTTTCAATAAATCTCCGTGTTTAACATTCAAAATAACTATGGCAACCTGGCTCGGATCAATTTTTTGCAAGATTGATTGAAGGAGAAACATTGCATAACTCGTCTTTGTCGCAAGTCCACTTATTCCGGATATATTGACATGGGCAGATTCAGGTCCAATTACATATGATTTATCCAGATAAACGACTGCCTCTACTTCATTACTCATTTTAATCAGTCCTGCAGGAATTCGGTCATCTTCTTTCATCGTATCAATACCTAATGCTGCATGGATTCCCGTTTCTTCAGCAAACCGAACCTCTTTCTCGTTCTCGATTGGCATATAAATGCCATCTTTATAGTTTCCTTCAGGATTCTTTCCTCCACCATCATTCATCATCACATTGACTTTGGCTAAATGTCGCACCAATTCTGGGAGTATTTGGTTCTTCCGATACAGAGCCAAAATTATTAGATACAAAGTTTGCAAGGTGGCTTGCAGCGTCAGTGCGGTGCTCCAAATTAGTGACAAGTCCAAAGGTTTTACTGCCTTTAAAATGTTCTGATTCCACAATATCAAAAGGGTTTACAATCACATCCGACGTTATCCAGAAATTGAATTTATCAGCAGTATTTGGATCACGATCCGTTGCAGAAGTACGTCCAATGATGGGATTCTCATTTTCTTTTTTCATTTTCTATGTATTTTTATGGCGTTGTTGATACAACCTTGAATTATTTCAGTGGAATAGAAACTTTGCTTGGCAGCATGTTCAGCCTGATACAAAGGGTATAAGTGAGAATGCCAGCGATCGTCGGAGCCATATGGTGTCACAAACTGCTCAGCAAGCAATGCACCTGAAATTTCATCAAGAAGCCCGGTAACTATCGGTTGTTCAGGTAAAACAGGAATTTCAACTTTTAAAACACCAAAAAGAGGATATAAAAGTTGTTGTGATTTTCTCAAACGCAGATACCAGAACGCAGTACTTCCTCCATAGCCCTGGTATGCAGTTGTACGATGATGGGGTGGCAGTTCTCCGAGTAACGACACCACACTTTCCCTTTCTTTGGTCTTTCCTGTATGTGAGTAAAATTTCTGGACACTGGTAAAATTCTTGGCCACCCCGATAATCTTTGGGCTTTGCATGCCACTTCCATATTTGCCGAAGGAAACAAGTCCATCTTTGATCATCCAGTCGTCTGAAATCACATCTCTGAATCCTTTTGCAATTCCAAATTCCATGGTGCTCATCATGTGCCTGGTTTTACTTCGTCCACGTTCACGTAAATCTTGTGCTTCACTAAAGTCTCCACTGAAGGCATCCATTTCAACCAGATCGCGGATGATAATGTTAACTTTAGCTTCCCGCGTCGATTCCTGAATCTGATTCCAAGCGGCATCCGAAACTCTTGATTTAGCAAGCAACAGAAACCACTGATGCCTTTTGAACTCGGGCACTACGTTCAGTTTTCCTTCGTGATTCCGGTGAATAATCACTACAGCAATTTGCGCCAGAAAAATAGGTGTTGCACGTTCATTTTCAAGGCCGGTCGCCAGAAAGCCGGGTGTCATCCCGTTCTTCTTCACCCACATAGGTCATCTCTTCAACAGCCCCTTCGCTGGCTGGTAATAGTTCAAGCTGTTCTGAAACAACCAACATGATATTTTTAAGGGCTATTGTAAACTCTTTCATTGAATTGTATGCTTTCGGGTTTTACCTTTTAGAGACTGTTTAAAATTCATATAGAAATTCGATTAACCATCAACCGAATCATTGATAGATGGATAAATGCTATACCAGATTCAGGCAACCTTTCATAATCTTTGGACAATCGTCGATG
>VGGL01000015.1 GCA_016868575.1 Bacteroidota bacterium | reverse complement strand
GCCCACGACATTCCAGGGAAGTCTTCCATTTCGGAAACCTTAATGGTTTGATCAGAAGCTGTAATAGCACCGTCAACGAAGAATTTCAATCGCTGGTGATTCTCCGAAATGCCCTTTGCTCCAATCATTTCACCTTCAAACCAGTATGTTTCCCAGGCATTGTTCACGACTTTCATTCCGCCCACAACCTGATCGAAATACCTGGAATTGTCACTGCTGATACTGATCTTCTCGCCGGGATCAATATCGATTTTCACCCCGGTGGGAGTATGCCGGAGGGTTTCATGCACCGGCAATAACTGGTTTTCTTCCTCGCTGGTGCCTTTGGCAATAAACAATTGATAACTTAGACTGATGGCATTGAGATGAGTAAGTAATTTCTTGTGCCAGAAGGATATCTTATCCATATTATCAAGGTTGAATTTCAGGGTGTTTCCTTCTTTGGAATAGGCAATATTCCCATTGATTCCATCCACACTGGGATATCCGAGTTTGAAATAACCCCGGATTTTAAACCAGTCAGAATAGACATTCATGTTCGTTCCTGCATTGGGGGTGAAGTCGATCAGATTAAATAATTTGAATGTACTTGGCCGCACAGTGAATGTTCGTTCGTTGTTGTCGACCAGGCGGATCAGCGTAAATTGTATCTGGTCAGCTGGCGCAAGCCCCGGGATATTATCCATATATCCGGCTATCGGTTGCTGACTGCTGGCTGTGGCATAAATCTGCCAATGCATCTGACCATTGTAGTTTACATAATTCAGCCCTTTGTTCGGAGCTGAAATGATGAGATCCTTTATACCCAGCAACTTCACTTTATCCAGATGGACGACAACCTGGTCTGTCATCAATGCTGAAGAAGTGATCTTTATGTTATCACATTGAACATCAACCCCGGTTTGGATGATGGATTTATTCAGCTTCAGGCCGGTGTTGTTTAGTTTCCAGTCATTACACAGGACAGGCCATTCACCCAGTTTCAATGTAACCGGAGAGTTCCCGTTGAGCAGGAAAGGTTCGTTTGTTTTGATGATCACATCTCCGAGCTTGATTTTTAGGTCTGATGGGATAATTCCTGAAATATTTGTATGAAGAATGGTGTTCAGGATCAACTGGTCTGCCTTCAGGAAGGATTTCTCAAGATCTACTTCGGCAGCATTTCCGGTAAAACCGGCAAATCCAAACCGTAAGGAATTGCCCTGGAGGTCACATACATAAAAACCCAGGGGAACGTTGGATGGTTTTGATACTGTTTTGTCTGCATTAAAAGCAGGGATCATAAGCTTGTCCGGATTACTGCCGGAATTGAGCGCAAGTCCGAGATCAGGAAGAGAAAATCCCGTCGTATTGAAACTTGTGCTGCTCACACTGACTTTTCCTTTGATCACGCCATACAGGGAATTCTGGGTCATCTTATCAAGGTATATCCCGATTTTATTATCCTTCAGAAACCCGTAATAGGCGGTATAAATCTTCATGGGTAGTTGATTGTCTTCAGTCTTAACAGGAAGGTTGTCGGGCTCAGCCACCGGAATTCCCTTTTCATTTTTAAGCAAAGCCGGATGAATGGCAATTTTATGAAATTTAAGTTCCTGTCCGGGCGCGGCAAACTGTTCATTACCGGGTATATCTGTAAATGAACCATTGATGAGGGCTGTTTTTTCATTGATTCCGGGTTTCAGGTTTGTTACATAGATCGGAAATCCCATCAGGTTGGTAATGTCCATATCATTGTAAACTTTCAAATGGAAATCGTGTTCAATACATTGGTTGGATGCTTTGTTGATGGTATAAACAATTGAATCACCAATATACTGGGATTGCGACTTGACTGCCCGTATGGTCTGTGAATAATTTCTAACGGGAACATTCCTTAGTATATAGTTGCCGGTTGCATCGGTTTTTGTCTGAAGATCACCAATATCAAAGACAAATCCATAAAATGAACCTGTCACATCCATTTTTACCAGAGCGCCTGCAACCAAGGCGCTGTCTGTGATACCTGCATATACCTTTCCTTTCATACAGGCAGCCGGACGAAGGTAAGCCACAATAAACTTGGGACTCTGACTGTACGGAATTTTCGTGGAAATCGTTACTCCTTCATAGTTATTACTGAAATTGTCAGGAACCGTTACCCTGACAGTATAGGCAACATTGTTATCATCTCCGGCGTTCTCAAAAGCGAATTCAGCAGCGCCCTGCACATTTGTCGTCGCATTGAGAGGACAGGGATAATACATCTTATAATTCCCCTGTGTTTTGATGCATGTTCCGGTCACTTCAAGTATCTCGACTTTTGCCCCAACAATTCTTTTATTGGTCTGAGATTCTACCACCAGAACATCCAGTCTCCGTTTCTTTGTGTATAAAGAAATATTCCCGAGATCGGTATCCGGCCACCAGACTTTTGCTTTAATGGTATCGGTCAGATATCCTTCGGCTTCAACGATCAGCAATTGCTCCTGGGAGGGAAGGTACTTTGCCGGATAATTGGAAAAATACCCACTGCTATTTGTCGACCCTCCCTGGGTATCATTACTGAACCGAAAATATGCCTGAATTCCCTGGTTTGTCTCCCCGTCAATCACCCTTCCCTTTATTTTAGCTCCTGAAGGCAATTGGAAGGTCATATAAACCTGTTCCCCGAAACTTAAGGGAGCGCCGTTCTTAACTTTAACATGCTGGGAATTATATCCCGGGCAATAGGCCCATACGGTTCGTTCAGGTCCGAGAAGCATTTTATTCGGCAGGTTCATCAAAATGGGGCGGTGCTCAAAGTAAAACTTGCCGTCGCTGCCGGTGAAATAGTATTTATTAAGATGGTGATAACAGGTAGTTGTATAAGGACAGGCAGAAAATTTTGTTTTCAGTGTATTTTCGTCTTCTCCGTAGAAAGGAGAGTAAAGAGGCCAGATGAAATCCTCGAGTTTAAATTTATAAAATTCAGCCAACGTAACCTTGGTTCCGGCTACTGGTTTAGCTTCTTTCAGATCCAGTACCTGGCCGGTCACTTTTGGCATTTCCGCTTCCATGATCAGCATTTTCTCGAGCGCCGGATAAATATAGGTTGACACATTCAGATATTCCGAAGGATCGGTTGGCGTAATGATGTAATTTTGACCCGTGTTTACGGATGGCAAAGCAGGGTCGAACGGAATTGGAGTACCAAATGAGTAATTCAGTTCAGCCGTCGGATCGGTTTCAGCATAAAGGTAATAGCGGTAGTTGGGATTATGATTCCACACGATTTTCCTGAAAACAGCCAATCCGTTCAGGTCCGTCGATGTTTTTGCCACTACAACCAGACCCGGAACCTTGAATTTATCGCCCTGGGATTCTTCCGGTATGCCGTCTTCCAAAGGAAACAAGGAATAGGAAAAATCCACTTTCCGGCAGAGGTACACAGTCACTCCGTTAAGTGTCTGACGATCATTCTGCAAAAACTTTAATTCCGGATCATTATATAAATTTGGTCTTAATGTTATTTTAAGCTGATAACTACGCACTTTTGAGGTCAAAGTCCCGGTGTTGTAGTTGTCTCCGGAGTTAAAGAAAAAATAGTTATCCGGATCTAAGTAAAACTCCTTGTGTGGATTTTCAATTTTGATGGTAACTGCACGGTATAAGTCTGCAACCTGGCCTTCCATGATTTTGATATCTTCTGCTACTAAACCAAGTTGAATATCATTATTCAGGAAAATGAATTTGAAATTTCCATCGGTGCCTGTAGTCGCCGTTGCCAGAGTATATCCTTTTTCGGGAATATAACCGTTAAGATTTCCTCTCCAGGAGCTAAAATTACCATTGTTATCTTTTGCAAGGTAGGTCACAACCAGTTTTAGGTTCGCAAGCCCCAGAGGAAATGTTTTCGTTTGATCTGCTTCGAAATATCTATAGATCATTTTACCCGTTACAATCGTGTTTGTGACAAATGGGGGAAATGTGATGATATGGGTCTGATCAATACCGATAAGTTCCGGTTTTATCCGGATCGTAGTATCAATGGTATAAATGATCTGAAGACCTTCTTTATAATCAAAACTGCATACTTCGCTCATTCCTTTATTCCTGAAGGTAAATTTATTGGCCGGATCGATGGCTGTTACTGCAAATGCATATTTTTTCCCTGTTACCAAAGCAGGTTCGGCAGGTCCGAATATAAAAGTATTGATGGTCAGGGTCTTTTCAAAAAATACGGGATGCACCGCCGACCGCATGGCATCATTGATATTCCTGTCAGTTGGGAGTACTTCAATAATTTTCAGGTTAAACCGGGTATTTATAGGCGCTCCAGGGGGTCTGGTCCAGGAAAAAGTAATAAGCTGTGGCGTGGTTGCAGCAATCTCATCTCCGCAATGAGGGTTAAGGATCACGGGAGGTTCAATGTCACTGATCGTAAAATTGTTGCTGCATCCCAGTGGTTCTTCACCCGAAACGGGTTGATTGGTAGTATAATCGAAAGCCCTGAGACAGATGAAATAATCACCCTCCGGCAAACCGTTGCCATGGATTACATCATTCTTCGTTATCCCCTGAAATACAAGATGATTGGCATCGAAAACCTGTTGGATGTTGTCCGGGGTCAGTTGATACGAAATACCGGGCAAAAGGGTTAATGCACGACTCATTTTATACGCCGGATCGGTAAATATTTTAATACCTCCCTCTCCGGTAATGATCCCTCTCAGGAAAACATCCCGGGAGGTAGTAGATGTATTTAGCAGAATGGCAAGCACCTTCCCAGGCTGCGATGTATAATCATCCAGTTTGGTGGAATAAGGAGGGACTATAGCTATAGTGATGTTAACCGGAGTAGATTGCGCATACCCATTTGCAATAAGGATCAGCATGAATAACATGCAAATAATCCCGGACCTGTGAAAAATCATCAGTGATTTCATAATTATGTATTTCTAAAAAGTAAAAATATAACTGATATCTCCTTTGTACTCATTGAAAGAAAGATTCGGATTGTCAGCATCCGGGTAATTTCCTGTGTAATACATGCAGGCTCTGAGGCTGTGATGATCATGGATTTTAATGTTACAGATAAAATTGGAATTCACGATCCATCCTCCGTCGTTAAAATAAACGTTCCTCATCAATGAAGCATTCCAGTTCAATGTCATCCTATCCTTCCATAACGTTTTACTGATCCCGGTATTTCCTCCTATTCCTGTGCTGCTGCCGGCATAACTATTAAGAATGGTATTGGTTATTCCAAAGGTAATGGAAAGTTTGCTTTTTATCAAACCAAGGATATAATTAAGCTGGGTAGTATGCGACGAAAACTCCGAGAACGCAGATGTAAAACGATTTTTATCACTGAATTTCAGAAACGAGTAAACCAGCATAACCAGATGACTGTTTTTCATATTGACAAAAATCAAGCGGGGTGTGAGGGTCAGGTTTTGGGTTGTCTGGCCCACTTTGATGGAATCATTCAGTGCCAATCTACCCGGTTTCTGATGGATGCTGTAATTATTGTAATTGACATCAAAGCCAAATGTTGTTGATGGATGGAATGAGATATTGACATTTCCGATCATTCTGTTTGAGCTCGCCTTCTTGGTTTTTTTCAGGTTATCCCTCTGCAAACCTATATTTCCGCTAAAGATCAATTTTCTTTTGTACAATGCAAATGAAGGACCAACCGTCAGATTTTCGATATCGTTGTTGAAGAAATAGGCTCCCATGGACCGATATTTGGGATCGATCCTCCGGTATTCAAGTTTTAACGACCAGGATTTCGCTTTGTATTGCAGGGATGAACGGATAGCCGAGTAGTATTCAGAGGATTGGTTGATCACCAGGACTTTGTTCACGGAATTTAAAAATGAGTTGTCCGTTACGTCCTTTAATTCACCTGAGCCAAGATTTGTCGTGTACAAACTAAATGCGCCTTCGACTTCCCAGATCAGCTTACGGAAAAACGTAAAACGGCTATTGATCCCGGCAATATTGTTTTGCTCCGGCATACGAATGGCGCCGGTATCAGGCTGCTGCAGGCTGGCACTATCATCACGTATTCTCAGGTATATCAAGTCGAAAAAGTTGTTTTCATTGCCGACACCCAGCTTCGCAGCAAATCCTCTACGGGTAAAGTGGGGGAGGGAATCGGTGTCAAAAAGCGGACTTTCGGATGTCCTCCGGTCAAACCGACCATAAATGAATCCAAAACGGAACAAACCCGGGTTCAGTTCTATTCCGCCGCCCAGAAAAGTATATCCTGCCAGGGTGTAATTCGAAAATGTGATATTCCGGTATCCGCCATGAAGGGTAATCCATTTCCAGTGAGGACTTAAACCAAACTGGTTAAATGGTTGGGAATAGTTTTTTTGTTTATCCGAAATGACAATGGAAAAGGGAAATTCTATACCGTAAAGAGATGCTGTGGCGTTAGCGGAAAAAATAACGGATAATGGATTTTGACGCCCGGGGATTCCATTTACCCCGTAACCTATCAGGTTTAATCCCATCGTGCCATGGAAAGTAAAAGGTTTCTGGTCTTTCAGATTTTCAATATCCTGTGCATGGGCTGAATGAAAAAAAACTGCCATCACAAGGATTATATAGAAAGTCAGCTTAAGGTTGATCTTCATGATTGCTTCAATATTCCTGAATGGGCTCCTGGAGTTTCAGCAAATATATTCCTTTTTCGATTTTAGAGCAGATTTCTGAAAAACATTTCCAAAGATACCATTCTATTCAAATTATCTTTCTATTTTTACCTGAAATTTTAGGATTATGACTTATACGACATTTAAAACCGAACAAAGCGGTCCCATCATGGTCTTGACGATCAGCCGTCCGCAGGCGATGAATGCGCTGAATTCATTGGTTTTCACTGAATTGAATGCCTTCCTGGATGTGATTGAAAAGCAACAGGATGTCAGGGTACTTATCCTGACCGGTGAAGGAAAAGCCTTTGTCGCCGGTGCAGATATTTCAGAGATGGCCAATATGAACAGCGAGCAGGGGAAAGCCTTTTCCATACTTGGTCAGAAGACCTTTGCCCGGCTTGAGGAGCTTCCGTGTATCGTCATCGCAGCGGTCAACGGCTTTGCGCTTGGCGGCGGATGTGAGCTGTCCATGGCATGTGACATCCGGATCGCCAGTACGAGCGCAAAATTTGGACAACCGGAGGTCAACCTGGGATTAATACCCGGGTATGCCGGAACGCAACGCCTATCCCGCTTTGTAGGCCTTTCCAATGCCCTTCTCCTGCTTGCCACCGGGGATATGATCCCTGCACAGGAAGCTTTCCGGATGGGACTTGTACAAAAAGTTTTTGAACCGGATCAACTCATGGAAGAGACGATGAATGTGGCGAAAAAGATCATTTCCAAAGGGCCTCAGGCTGTCAGACAGGTGAAATCGGTCACCCGGAAAGGCTTGCCGGCCGGTTTCTCCTCCGGTTGCGACCTTGAAGCCAATGTCTTCGGCTCTCTTTTCGGAAACGGCGAATCGGGAGAAGGGATGAAAGCCTTCCTGGAAAAGAGACCTCCTAACTGGTAAACAACAGTTTAATCACTTTTCAAAAATAAGTAATATGAATTATTCAGAAAGACTTCAGAATGTTACCGTGCTGGGTGCTGCCGGGAAAATGGGTAGCGGCATTCTGCTGCTCACAGCCATGGAAATGGCTGACCTGAGCCTTAAACCCGAGAACAAGGGCAAAGAGTATGTTCTTTATGCCCTGGATATCAGTCAAAAAGCCCTTGCCGGGCTGATGAAATACATCCAGGGGCAGGTACTCAAAGCTGCAGAAAAAAAGGCTGTTGCTTTGCGAAAAGTATATGCTGACCGGAAAGATCTCATCGAAAACTGCGAGATCATCGATCAGTACGTGAAAGATGTCATGAACATCATCCGGCCTGTGACAACCCTCGAATCTGCCTATGAATCGTTGATTGTATTTGAGGCTGCCAGTGAAAATCCGGACTTAAAGGTGAAGATCTTCTCCCAAATTGAGAAGAACAACCAGAATAAACCGTGGTTTTTCACCAATACCTCTTCCATCCCGATCGGGTACCTGGATAAGGAGGCCGGATTAGGTGGGCGTGTACTGGGGGTGCATTTCTACAACCCTCCGGCAGTTCAAAGACTTGTTGAAGTGATCAAGGCCTCAGCCACCTTGCCTGAGCTCTCTGAGTTCGTGAGCCAGTTTATCAAGAACCTTCGGAAAGTGGAAGTCCCTGCCAATGATTTTGCAGGATTCATCGGCAATGGCCATTTCATGCGGGATGCCTTGCATGGTATGGCGGAGGTCGGAAAACTATCTAAGGAAATGCCTTTTGTAGATGCCGTTTATATCGTCAATAAGATTAGCCAGGATTTACTCATCCGGCCGATGGGCATATTTCAGCTGATCGATTATGTGGGTATTGATGTTTGCCAGTACATCATGAAAGTGATGGCGCCACATGTAAAAGATGAGAAGATACACAGCCCGTTGCTTGATCAGTTCATGGAATTGGGTGTGAAAGGCGGACAACATTCGGATGGCTCGCAGAAAGACGGCTTTCTGAAATACGAAAAGGGGAGACCGGTTGGAATCTATGATCCTGATAAAAAGGCGTATGTAGCAATAGCAGACATCGCTGCCAAATGTGATGCGCTGATTGGCCCAATGCCCGAAGGATTTCTTCCGTGGAAATCAGCCGTTGGTCATCCGGCCAAGGATGACTTCTTCAAAAAGTATTTCATGGCTTTAAAGGTTATGGATTCACTGGGAGCCAAACTCGCCAGGGATTATGCCATACGCTCTAAAGCCATCGGATTGAAACTTGTCAGTGACCAGGTGGCTTTTTCTGAGAAGGATGTAAACACCGTGCTGCTCACTGGTTTCTTTCATGCCTATGGTCCAATCAATGATTATTTAAACTAGGAGGAAATGACTATGAAAATGAGAAAAAAAGTATATCTGGTTGGTGGTTACAACACCATTTCGATGGGAACAGGACGCAAGGAATTCAGTCCCAAAAAGGAACGTCCAGGGCTGGAGGAATATATCAGGGAAGCCGGACAGGGCGTGTTGAAGCAGATCGGTGGTGCGGCCAATGTGGATGAGTGCGTCATTGGTAACTTCATCGCTTCGCGCTTCAATAAGCAGGCCAATATGGCTGGATTCTTCCCCTATATTGATGAAGGTTTGACCTTTAAACCTTGCACACGTGTTGAAGGAGCTTGTGGCACAGGAGCCCTGGCGGTATTGACAGGTATCAAGTCTGTTTTGGCAGAGACCGCAGATGTGGTGCTGGTGGTTGGGGTTGAAGTCCAGAATACCGTGAAAGCCATTTACGGCGCAGATATTCTCGCCGCTGCAGGCTGGTTTAAGGAGCGGAAAGACGGACACGCTTACTTTTTCCCGGGAAAATTCAGCGACCGGGCCGGCGCTTACTACGAAAAGTTTGGTAAGGAAAAAACCCGCAAGGCCATGGCACGATGGTATGTAAATGCCATCGAAAATGCCCGCCTATGCCCGACCGCTCAGGAATACCACAACACCACGGCAGATCTGTTGGCTCAGGGTATGGCCGAACCCAACCCGAAGGGTTTTGTCGACAACCTGAATGTTTTTGACTGTTCCAAAGTGTCAGACGGCGCTTCCGGTATTGCTGCGGTATCTGAAGAAGGATTGAAAAAATGTGGCATTGACAAAAAGGATGCAGTGGAGATCGCAGGCTTTGGCCAGGTTGAATATGACATTACCAAGCCACCAAAGGATCCTACCAAGTTGGAAACAACGGCCGCAGGCGTTCAAAAAGCTTTGCAGATGGCTGGAATAACTAAAGATCAGCTGGCTACTGTTGAATGTCATGACTGTTTCTCCATCGCCGGAATCATGGCTGTGGAAGCCATCGGATTTGCCGCACATGGTGAGGGACCTGATTTTGTTTCTGCAGGCCACACCGCCCGGGGAGGTAAGATACCATTCAACACCACGGGTGGATTGATGGGCTGGGGTCATCCCACCGGAGGTACCGGCGTCCACCAGGCCGTAACCATTTGGGAACAGATGACCGACCGTGCCGGGAAAGCCCAAATTGAGATACCGAAAGACAAGCCCTTTGGCCTGTCAATCAATATGGGCGGGGATGATAAGACGCTCGGCGTGATGGTTTACAAGAAAATCTGACAACCCCATCCTCAACAAAAGGGGTGAGGTCATTTGTGATGACCAATCGAGTAACTTCGCTCTTTGGTATTAATTACCCCATCATTCAGGGAGGCATGATCTGGTGCAGTGGGTGGGAACTGGCATCTGCCGTGAGCAGTGCCGGCGGGCTCGGACTGATCGGATCTGGCTCCATGAGTCCGGATATCCTTCGCGACCATATCCGAAAGTGTAAAATCAGAACTGATAAACCTTTTGGGGTCAATATTCCGCTTCTCTATCCACACACAGAGGAGTTCATGCAAATCGTATCAGAGGAGCAGGTTCCTTTTGTCTTTACGTCTGCAGGAAGTCCGATGAAATGGACTGGCTGGCTGAAACAAAAGGGAATCGGAGTCGTTCACGTGGTTGCAAGTGTCAAGTCTGCCCTTAAATGTGATGAATCTGGCGTTGATGCCATTGTAGCCGAAGGATTCGAAGCCGGTGGTCATAATGGGAAAGAGGAGACCACAACCATGGTGCTGATCCCAATGGTTCGGCAAGCGGTGAATTTACCGCTGATTGCAGCAGGAGGGATTGCCACTGGCAGGGGAATGGCGGCCGCTTTCGCCCTGGGCGCTGAAGGAGTGCAAATGGGGAGCAGATTTGTTGCCTCTACAGAATCTTCCGCACATCCATCCTTTAAACAGATGATCCTCGAAGCGAAGGAGGGAGACACCATGCTTTCCTTGAAGAAACTGATCCCTAAAAATAATTCCTGATGGAGGACGCTGGATTCAGGGAATTGGACGGGAAATCGATCTTTTTTCAGTGGTATAATAGCCATCTTCTCGCTGGTCAGAAGCCATTTCTTATCTTCCTGCATGAAGGGCTTGGTTCAATCGGTCAGTGGAGAGACTTTCCTGCGCTGCTTGCTGATCAGGTTCAGTGTCCAGCTTTGCTTTATGACCGGTACGGATATGGCCGGTCAACGGAGATCACCTCACCACGCACCATCAGTTTTTTGCATGATGAAGCCCTCCTTTTCCTCCCGGATTTATTAAAAAGCCTTGAAGTTGCGAGTCTTCCTCATATTATTGTAGGACATAGTGACGGCGGAACTATTGCGCTGATCTATGCCGGTGCTTTTCCGTTGAATACAAAAGGTGTCATCACCGAAGCCGCCCATGTTTTCTCCGAGCAGGAAACACTCGGAGGAATTCACCGGGTTGTTGAGGAATATCAACAACGGGGTTTAAGGAATGTTTTGGAGAAATACCATGGAAACAAGACCGAAAGCATGTTCCGAAGCTGGACCCGTGTGTGGCTTTCGCCGGAAGCTGCTGGGTGGAATATCGAGTCGTTTTTGCCTGGCATTTCTTGTCCTTTGCTGGTGATACAGGGTATGGAAGATCAATTTGGAACACCAGCACAGGTGGATGCCATTGTGAGGCAAGTATCCAGCCCTGCTAAACCATTGATGATCCCCGGCTGTGGGCACATCCCGCATAAACAGGCACAGGAGCTGGTGCTCCGGGAGATGAATGATTTTATCCTTTCCATAAAATAATCCTGACTACTTCTTTTGGTGATGTAAAAAGTTCTAATTTTATTTGCAGAAAAATCATACAAGAATAACCCTTAAACACATGTCACATGAATTTTGAATTTACAGAAGAACAAATCATGATCCAGCAGTCCGCAAGGGACTTCGCAGTACGGGAGTTGTTGCCCGGCGTCATCGAGAGAGACGATAATGCAGAATTTCCGACGGAAGCTGTTAAAAAACTTGCCGAACTGGGCTTCCTTGGGATGATGGCTGACCCCAAATATGGCGGTGGAGGAATGGATACTGTTTCTTATGTCCTTGCCATGGAAGAAATTTCCAAGGTCGATGCTGCCACTTCAGTTGTCATGTCGGTATGTAATTCCCTTGTAAATTGGGGATTAGAGGAATATGGCACGGATGCCCAAAAAGAGAAATATCTCAAACCACTTGCAAGTGGCGAAAAAATCGGCGCTTTCCTTTTATCTGAGCCTGACGCCGGTTCTGACGCCACTTCCCAGCGAACAGTGGCGGAAGACAAGGGAGACCATTACCTGCTCAACGGAACCAAGAACTGGATCACCAATGCGTATTGTGCATCCACTTACCTGGTTATTGCCCAGACATATCCGGAAAAGAAACACAAGGGAATCAATGCGCTTATTGTTGAAAAGAACTGGCCTGGTGTCACCCTGGGACCACATGAAAACAAGATGGGAATGCGCAGTTCTGATACACACTCAGTGATGTTTACCGATGTGAAGGTTCCCAAGGAAAACAGGATTGGTGAGGATGGTTTCGGTTTCTCTTTTGCCATGAAGACCCTCGATGGCGGCCGGATCGGGATTGCTTCGCAGGCGCTTGGAATTGCTTCAGGAGCCTATGAACGGTCGGTGAAATATTCAAAGGAAAGAAAAGCTTTCGGAACCGAAATCTGCAATCATCAGGCTATTGCTTTCAAACTGGCTGACATGGCTGTGAAGATTGAAAATGCCCGCAACCTCTGCCTGAAATCAGCCTGGCTTAAAGATCAGGGTAAGCCATATGGCATTGCCAGCGCCATGGCCAAGCTCTATTGTGCGGATATTGCCATGGAAGTTACAACTGAAGCCGTCCAGATCCATGGAGGTTATGGCTATGTGAAGGAATACCACGTTGAACGCTTGATGCGGGAGGCCAAACTGACGCAGATATATGAAGGCACATCCGAAGTACAAAAAATCGTCATTTCCAGAGCTGCACTCAAAGACTAGCAAATTCCTATGAGTAAAAAAGTCATCCTGGCGATCAATCCCGGGTCAACCTCTACCAAGATAGCGCTATTCCAGTCAAACGACCTGGAGTTTCTAAAAAATATCAAGCATCCATCGGAAGAGCTGGATAAATTTGACCATATCATCGACCAGTTCCAATTCCGCAAAGAAGTGATCCTCCGTGAGCTTAAAGATGCCCACATCAACATCTTAACCATCCAGGCGGTTGTCGGCAGGGGAGGGCTGGTGAAGCCTATCGCCAGCGGTGTGTATGGGATCAATGAACGGTTGAAAGAAGACCTCCGGGCCGGCATTCAGGGGGAACATGCCAGCAACCTGGGAGGATTGATTGCCGACGATCTGGCCTCACATATCCCGGGTGCTATCGCATTGATTGCAGATCCGGTAGTGGTTGACGAGCTGGATCCTGTAGCCCGTTACGCCGGCCATCCGAACTTTGAAAGGAAATCGATTTTTCATGCGCTCAATCAAAAAGCCATTGCCAGGATGCATGCCCTGGCCATCGGCAAGAGATATGAAGATATCAACCTGATCATCGCCCATCTCGGTGGTGGTATCAGTGTTGGTGCCCACCGGAAAGGGAAAGTGGTCGATGTGAACCAGGCACTTGACGGAGAAGGCCCCTTTTCACCTGAGAGAAGCGGTACCCTCCCGGCAGGAGACCTGGTAAGAATGTGCTTCAGTGGAAAATATGCAGAGGAAGATATTCACAAGATGATCACAGGAAAAGGGGGATTTGTTGCCTATCTGGGCACCAACAATGCCTATGAAGTCGACCAGCGGATCCTGGCGGGCGATGAGGAAGCTAAGAGTGTTCAGGAAGCCATGGCCTATCAGGTCTCCAAAGAAATTGGCGCCATGTGGGTTGCCCTCGATGGACAAGTCGACGCGATTCTTATTACCGGCGGCATTGCCTATAACAAGAACTTTGTGGATTATATAAAACGGAAAACCGACCATATTGCTCCAATTGGCGTGTATCCCGGTGAGGATGAGATGCATGCACTAGCGAAAAACGCATTGATGGTGCTCGAAGGCGAGATCGAAATGTCGGTTTATGAATGATCGAGGGTTTACAGAAACCCGATAGCGGCACAATCCTGATAAACGGAAAGAGTTGGGATAAAAACCGAGATGAATTGCACCATCTGATGGGCATTTCTTTACAGGAAACCAGGTATATCGACAAGCTTACGGTTTTCGAAACCCTTCGGTTGTTTGGAAGTTTTTATGGCCTCGGCAGGGAAAGAGCGGAAGAAGTGCTACATCTTACCGGCCTGGATGATAAACGAAAAGCTTATACGGTTAACATCAGTGGAGGTCAGCAACCTTCGAACGCAAGGTTCCCGACAAAAAGATGGGGGATGTGGTTTACCGGTTCTATGTCTGCACCTGGGATGAAGCCATCATCATGCTGAAACGCGGACAGGCACAGTTGATCCTGAGAGATCATCCCCAAAAGCTTAGCTATCACTTTGATCCGGTAAGTGCCGAAGGCAAACCGGCATATCTGCAACTTTCGACAGCCCTGAATCATGACCAAATAAGAGATGAAACCGGTGTTATCAAACCCCTTAAAATCGTTGGAACCCGCTATATCGATTTCCTTGTACCGGGACTCATCGCCATGGGTGTGATGAGCGCCATCATGTGGGGTATCAGTTATGATCTGATTGACAAACGGGCCAAAAAACTCCTTCGCAGGATGATCGCTACCCCCATGAAACGTTCGGAACTCCTCCTGTCTCATTTTTTTGCCAGACTCTTGCTCAGCCTGGTGGAATCGATGCTGATCTTTTTGTTTGCCAATCTCTATTTCGGTATTTCCGTCACTGGAAGCCGGCTGGCCCTGTTTATGGTAATGATTGCCGGCAATATTCGTTTTACGGGTATCGCGATATTCATCAGCAGCCGGACGGCCCGTACAGAGATTGGGAATGGACTCATTAATGCCGTGACCATGCCCATGATGGTGCTGTCGGGAATCTTTTTCAGCTATCATCACTTTCCGGAAGGAGCCATCCCTTTCATACAGGCCTTGCCATTAACCATGCTGGCTGACGGCCTCCGGAGCATATTCCTTGAAGGGGCCGGACTTCTTCAGATCATCGCCCCAACGGCATTGCTCACAGGAATCGGCGTCACCTTTTTCGCGATTGGACTCAAAATCTATAAATGGCACTGAGGTCAGTTAACAGTTAACAGTTATCAATTATCAGTAAGCAATTTCCGGTTTATCCCACTGGCTGCCCACAGGAGATCCGACATCATTTGTTCGTTCAGTTCATCAGGAAGGTATTCTCTGGATGAATGACGTTCCGACAGACATTCCATCAATGGTTTTCCGCCTTTCATCTGCGGTTCAGGAAGGGCAATGAAGTTCTTTTCCGATCACGCAAATTTTTTCATTACCAGTATTGCATTATGTCCTCCGAAGCCAAAGGAGTTGGAGAGCGCACAGCGGATCGGGTGGCTGCGGGATTGGTTTGGTACATAGTCAAGATCCAGGTCGGGATCGGGGTTGTCGTAGTTGATGGTAGGGGTTAGGATCCCATTTTTGATGCTGAGGGCTGTAATGGCTCCTTCAATTGCTCCGGCAGCGCCAATGGTGTGCCCGATCATCGACTTGGAGCCTGACACCGGGATTTGGTATGCCCTTTCACCAAATACCTTCTTGATGGCCATGGTTTCATAGAGGTCATTGAGGGTTGTTGAAGTTCCATGGGCGTTGATATAATCTATCTCCTCTTTGGTTATTCCCGACTGTCTCAATGCCTGTTCCATGGTATAGGCCATCCCGGCGCCGTCGGGTTGCGGCGCCATGATGTTGTATCCTTCGCTGCTGATCGCGTAACCGGCAAGTTCCGCAAAGATCCCGGCGCCTCTCTTTCTGGCGGATGTTTCTGACTCGAGGATCAACACGCCGGCTCCTTCGCCAATGACAAAACCATCTCTGTTAGCGGAGAAGGGACGACTGGCTTTCTCCGGCGGATCATTATTGGTGGAAAGTGCATATAACTCATTGAAACCTTCAATTTCTTCCGGATTGATGATCGAATCAGCGCCACCGGCGATCACCAGGTCCATCTGACCTGAACGGATCATATCATATCCCAGTCCAATGGCATAGGCCGAGGCAGCGCAGGCAGTATTTACAGAGAAATTCGGACCTTCCAGTTTATATTCGAGTGAAATCCATGCAGGCACCGCATTGGTCATGCTCTTGAGCACCCGGTTTTGCTTGGTCGTTTCTTTCTCAACGCTGGAGTTCCCGGTGTTGACGATCCCCATGATAACTGCACAGCGTTTTCTGTCAAATCCTCCAAAGTCAAGCCTTGCTTCTTCCATGGCTTGTTTAGCACAAACAAAAGCCATCCGAGTGACGCGGGTCATCTGCCCTGCCATTCTCTTTTTTATATGCTGTTTTGATAACTCCTCGAAAGCAGGGGAAACTTCCGCAGCGATGCGCGTCTGAAGCCCCGAGGCATCAAAAAGGGAGATATACCTGACGCCGCTTTTCCCAGCCAGCATGGCCTCCCATGTTTCCTTCCGGTTCAACCCCAACGAAGAGATGATGTTTAATCCGGTGATGACGACTTTATTTTCCAAATCCAATCGTGCTTTTATTTTGCAAAGCTATAAAATTCGAATTTGGATTTCTTCCCCACCCAAATATTCCTTCACGGCAAATAACAGGTCTTCCTTTGTCATCAGGCCTTTATCGATGATTGCTCTGGCCGGTGTGGCAAGAGCAAAGTGTAATCTGTAAAGTGCAAGGTCAAGGTAAATTTTGCCCGGAGGAAGGTATTCTGAAGCTTTATCGGGGTTTGCTGGAACGTAGGAATAAAATCCGGCGCAGGTTTTACGACCGAGCTTGTTTTGATGAACCATCTGCTCGAGCTCCCGGATCATCTCTGCATATGTATCAGGATTTCCGGACATCTCAGCATAGTTCCGGATGGAGGGGAGAATCACATCAACTCCTACGTGGTCAAACAGCTCAAATACACCTCCGGGAATGAGGTTTGCGACGATCAATTCATCGATTTGCCGGACATCCAGGATCCCTTCTCGTTTAACCCGAAATGCTTCATTTTGAAGGTCGAGGAACAACCGGTTAAGGAGAAAGGGGTTCTCTTCGGTCTGAAGGATTGCGAAATGGTTGATATCTTTCAGAAATCCTTTTACATATTCAATGACTGCCTGATCCGTGTCGGGGCCTACTATGATCTCACAGATATTTTTCAGGGCCACCGGGTAGAAGAAATGAAGGCCGACCTGCCTGTGCGCCCGCTCAGATGACGGTGAGAGGAGGGAGGGAAGGAATGAAGAGGAGTTGGATGCGAAAATGCAATCAGCTGTACAGATGGTATCAAGTTGGGAAAAAAATGCCTGCTTCATCTCTCTATCTTCCGGAATCGCTTCGATGATCAGGTCACATTCTTTCATTTCAAAAGGTTCTTTCGTCAACAGGTTTCCACTGACCATTTTATTGAAGGTCTCTTCAGGGATGAGGTCATTCTCCAACATTCTCCTGACCTTGCGGGTATAGGTTTTCTGGATTTTTTCCAGGTCGGCTGCCGGACTCACCAGCCAGCACAGCCGCAAAGGGAATCCGAGCAAGAAATAGAACAGGTCGGTGCCCATTTTTCCTTCGCCGATGATACCGATGGTGGTCATGTGTTTTTGCCAATGACCTCACCCCCTTCTCCCCCTCTCCTCCCAGGAGAGGGGGCCGGGGGGTAAGGTCCTCCAACAATTCTCCTGTACTCCGCCATCCTTTTCCTGTGCGATTCAATATGCCGGCGGTATCCCAGCATCGTCAGGAGAAACCCAAGGCCTTTGTCGATGGAGATCCGGCCGGAACGGATGAGGGAAAGGATGTATTTGAACAGCTTCCTCTTTTCTGGATTTGACGTCAGGATAAATTCTTTCAGGATGATGGATGATAGACGCATTTTAAGGAAGAAGCTGATGTCGCTCCCTTTGCGGTGGAAATGTCCGCTGTCGAATAGCTTGACTGCCTTCTGGTACACGGTGTCGAAGCTGTAGAGCTTTTCAATAGTGTCCATGTATCCTTCGAAGAGGTCGATTTGCGACATGTTCTTGTAATGGAGGGTTGGAAAGTGGCCAACGCCAAGTTCCGGGTCGCAGTTCAGCAGGCGTCCTTCTGTTTTCAACCGCTCATAAAGGGCTGATCCCGGAGGAGCCGCCAACAGATGCAAGTTGACATTGGGCAGGGCGTTCCGAAGGGTGAAGTCATAGATGTTATCAAACTCGCTTAGCTTGTCATGGTCAAAACCCACTACAAACGAGGCGTTGATATGGATGCCCCGTGCATGGATCTTTTGAATGGCAGGCTCATAAATGGTGGCGGCCTTGTTATGCTTTTTGTGTGATTCTTCCAGGCTCTCCGGATTCAGCGATTCAAATCCGATGAGGATGTTGAAGCAGCCTGCTTCTGCCATCAGGTCAAGGAGCTCTTCATCAGTGGCCACATCAATGCTGGCCATGCAACCCCACGATATCTTCAGCGGGATGATGCGCCGCATGAGTTCTTTGGCAAACCGCTTGTTCATCGTCAGATTGTCATCAACAAAGAAGAAGTACCGGGTGGGTGATTGCCGGATCTCTTCGATCACATTATCGATATCGCGGTAACGCATCTTTTTTCCAAAGATCTTCGTGACGAGGCAGAACTCACAGTTAAACGGACAACCCCGGGATATCTGAATACCGACCTGGAATATCCGATCCGTCTTCACCAGATCCCAGCGTGGTGGTTTTTGACTTTTATAATCACAGCATTGATCCGACTGATATACAGGTTGAAGGTTGCCGGCTTCGAAATCGGCCAGACATTGTTCCCATTTCCCTTCTGCTTCACCGACCACAATGCTGTCGCTGTGTTTCTGCACATCTTCCCGCATGAACGAGGCATAAGGGCCGCCAAAGACCACCTTAACTCCTTTTTTTCTATAGTGATCTCCCAGCTCGAAAGCCCGGGTGGAAGTGGCGGCTAAGGTTGTAATTCCAACAATATCGGGTGTCTCATGAAGTGGCAGCCGCTGGATATCCTCATCAAAGATGGAGATATGATAATGATCGGGGGTAAGGGCTGCCACCGTGGGAAGTGCCAGCGGGATCATGAACCGCCGTTTTCCAAACATCCTGGCCAGCTCGCTGTGAGCCGGATAATTGATGTACCGTTGCCGTGGACTGATAAGATAGAGGGTATATTTCTTTTTCGTGCTCATGGGTCGTGTTCTCAATCAATGGTCCTTCTACTCGCATCACCGGGTTATCGCTGATGCCCGCTCAAAAGTACTACAATTTTACCAGCCGGATTGCTCTGATACATCCTTCAGAACCCCAAAAAAGTACTACCTTTACAAGCAAATCATTGTTCTTTGGTATTTCTAAAAAAATGAATACAACAAATCCGGATTTATCGAAAATCCACCGGGACATCATCAGTTATTGCAAGTCCCATGCTGATGAGAAGATCGTTCAAAAGTATGCCCGGTATTTCAAGGGACCTTTTCATGCTTACGGGCTGTCGCAGGAGCAGATTGCTGCCAAAGGGGAGGATATCCTCTCGATATCAGGGTTTTCGCTCCTCTCTGCGATTGAGCTTGGCCAAATGCTGGTAAAAGGCAAAATGTATGAAGAGACCAGCTTTGCCTTACTCCTGTTGGCAAAATTCAAGAAGCAGTTTGATGATTCCACCTTCCAGGGTATTGCAAACTGGTTCAGCGATGGAATCTCCAATTGGGCGCATACGGACTTCCTGGGCATGGAGGTCATCTCGGTCTTCTGGATCAAGGAGATCATCCCCCTGTCGAAGGCGAAACCATGGCTGAAGGCTGCGAATAAGTTCCAGCGGAGGGCCGTGCCGGTTTCCCTGATCCGATTGATCAAGAAGAATCCGCAGATCATACCTGAAATCATCAAGTTTCCGGAAGTACTGATGCTTGATCAGGAGCGGGAAGTTCACCAGGGAATGGGCTGGTTTCTGCGTGAAGCCTGGAAAAAGGATCCCAAGCCGGTGGAGGAGATGCTGCTGAAATACAAAGATACCGCTGCCCGGCTGATCATCCAGTATGCTACGGAAAAAATGACACATGAACAGAAAGTGAGATTTAAACGGTCAAAACCAGGATAACCACCCACCCGGAAAAGAAGTAGCTCTCGGGTTTTATCATTTTCACGAAATTTTACACAAATGGAATATTTAAAAAAAATGAGGCTGTTATACATATTTTTTTTGTTGATTTCTCACATCTCCTTTGCCCAGTGGCAGCCTACGGATGGCCCGGAAGGCTGGGCAATACGCTATTTTGCCTCGATTGGGAATGACGTCTTTGCAGCAACTTGTAGCGGGATCTTTATGACTTCTAACAACGGCGACCTATGGACGCCTGTCAACAACGGGTTGACCAGCCGCGATATCAAGTGGTTTATTGTCAAAGGTGACAGCTTGTTTACCGGTACTGATGAAGGTGTTTTCGCTACCGGAAATCATGGTCTTTACTGGACTCCATGCGACAGTGGTCTTCGTAAAGTCTATGTGAAATCGATGGCTTTACAGGGCAATCACCTGTTTGCCGGTAGCTATACAAAAGGAGTTTTCATTTCTGATGATTTCGGAGCCTCATGGACACAGGCCAATAATGGGCTTACAGACATGTACATTTATTCCATGTCGGCAAACGAAACGAACATCTTTGCAGGAACTTATTCGAGCGGCATGTTTGTGTCGGAGAATAATGGCCAGAGCTGGTCATCTGCCAACAATGGGCTTCCTGCTTCTGCAACTATCTTTACAGTGAAAGCTATTGATAACTATGTGTTGGCTTGTGTTCTGTATAACGGAATTTATAAGTCAACCAACAATGGAAACAGCTGGACATTGGTCAACAACTCGCTTTCAATTGTCAGGGAATTCGTGCCGATTGGAAGTCTGGTATTTGCAGGCACTTCCTCCGGAGTTTATAAATCTGCAGACCAGGGGATGACCTGGGTAGCTGTTAACAATGGACTGACTCAAACCAATCTTTGGTCACTCGGAGCTGCCGGTAACGATCTATATGCAGGAACTGCTGATGGGCAGATATTTTTCTCTTCTGATCTTGGTGCCAGCTGGACACCGGTAAACAACGGATTGTCGATCAGTACGCTCATTGGCTCTCTCATTGTTAATAACAACAAGATCTTTGCGGCTTCCCATGGCAGCAATCTTTATACATCAATCAATGGAGGAACCTCATGGATCCAAAGCCAGGGAATAGGAACAGTGGAGATTCGATCACTTGGTGTGAACGAAGGAAATATATACGTAGGAACCGATCTCCTTGGGCTGTTTGTTTCAACTAATAATGGCGCTTCCTACACTGCCATCAATAATGGAATCACCAGCCTGTGGGTTCAATCTCTGGCCTTCCAGGATCAATATATGTTTGCAGGAACCGGAGAGAAGGGCATTTTCAGGTCGGCCAACAGCGGTTCGTCATGGATTCCGGTAAATATCGGATTAACGAGTAGCAATGTTGTTTCGATGTGTTCGGCTGGTAATTATCTGTTTGCAGGAACCATTGAACAAGGTATCTTCCGTTCTTCCGATCATGGAGGCACCTGGATTCCTGTCAGCAATGGCCTGCCAACAGAATGGATTGAATTCGTAACATTTACGTACCCTCTTTTATTTGCTGGAACAGGAGATGCCGGATTGTTCGTTTCTTCTGATATGGGTGATTCCTGGGGAGAAGCCAATACCGGATTACTGGGAAACGAACATATCCGAACACTCGTTGAAAACCAGGGAATCCTGTATTGTGGAACAGACACAGGTGGGGTTTATTACTCCAGCGATCATGGAACTTCCTGGAATGAAGCCAATTCAGGGTTGGAAAATCTCCATGCCAGGTCTTTGCTGGTCGATGGCGATTATTTGTATGCAGGTACCAATGGTGACGGGGTTTGGAAGCGACCTGTTTCTGAAATTGTCTCTGCGGAAGGTATTTCAGAAGCAACATCGGTGAGGGTTTACCCAAATCCGGTCATCGATCAGCTTTTAATCGAAACTTCCAACTGCCATCAAGCCGGGGAACTCATGATCTATGATTTATTTGGACATGAAATATCCCGACATACGGTCACTGGAGCAAGAATCGTGGTATCCCTGAGAAATCTTGATCCGGGCATTTACATCGTTAAATTTGCTAAACAGGGAATAATCAGGAAAATAGTCAAATTGTAAGCCGTTGATGATCCGGATCAGCGATTTAATACGATCTTCTTGATAACACTAGTATTTCCTGATATTATCCGCATCAGGTAAATGCCGTTGTTCAATCCTGATATATCAATGGTTTTGTGGCCCATGGAAATGGATACCGGATTTTCCGAATAGACCTTTTTCCCAAATACATCCATCAGTTCAATGATGAATTCCTGTGGCTGTTCCGGTGCAGACCAGATGGTAATTGAACCGCTCGTAGGGTTTGGATATACTTCTATCAATTCATCAGGATAAAGTTCAGGAACCTCAATGGTCATCCCAACCGTAAAGCTCTGGCCTATTATGCTTCCAAAATCCGATTTAAAAGTCTTAATCAGTTGTGTTTCCAGGTTCCGGATTTTAGCATAACCGGCAGTCCCGTTGCCATACGGTGGCATGTTTGCCCAATATTGCAAGCCTTCCCCTTCGGCATTCAAGATGTTAAACCGGCAACATCCTTTCACAAGATTGAACGTATCAATATATAAGGTATTTTCTTCCAGGTCTCCATTTTGATAAAGGACCTCTCCTTCTTCATCTTCCAGTGTCCAGGTTAGGGAATAAGCCAGGTGGTTGGTCTTGAAATGAAAGACAAGGACATTGTTGTAGGTCGGTGGTACCTCAAAGGTTGACTCCATATAATTATCCGACAGATCTTCATCTTGTCCGCCGTTGGGGAGGTTCAGGGTAAAAAAGAATTGCCGGTCGGTGCTGTTGAACCCTGACCAATTGATGGGGGGCAGTTTGATCCTCGCGGTATCCTGAAATGCAAGGTTGCCTGTCCACCCAAAGGACTGCGTTTCTCCACCGGATGCGCCATAAATGATTTCTGCGCTGGTGAGGGGTTCAGCGCCATTGTTTTTGATGGCGATCACCGGTTTCCCGCACATGGGGTTGAACCGGTTTTGGAGTTCATGGTTGCTTGGGGAGATGATCTCTTCAATGGCTGCATTCAGCGAAAAGTTTGGTTGCCCATAGGAGATCAGCTGTGATTCAATAACATAATAGGGCCAGCTTCCCTGTCCATTCCAGGTATACCCAGCTTGAAGATCATAATCGATCGTGAGGGAATCGTTTGGAATATGGAAAGGAGTAAGCTCGAAATCTGCGGTTCTTACCTCGGCGCCGGGGCACCACTCCGCACGGTTGTAAAGCCAGGTTCCACCTTGCGGGTACAACGGATTCAGGACACAGTCGTCCCGCCAAACCCGATGGGTGAATTCCTGATTACCATTGATGAACAATTTATTGGTTCTGGGGCAGAACTCGGAGCAATTCAGGTTTCCCCCAAAGCCATGACCGGTGATCCGTATCTTCAACCTGAGATTCAATTCTGAAGCCCCCGGGAACAAGGTTACTGGCGGAAGATTATGTGCCGAATGAGTATACAAGGGTGTCAGTCGGTATATAGGGCTTCAGGGTATCTTCAAAAAGGACGATCATCATGGGGTTCCTTGCAATGGTATCTATTTTCATGATGGAGCCCAGCGTGGCAGGATCATACATACCCTGTTCAAAAACCACTGCCGGCCGCAGGGAAGAAGTGACCATATTTCTGAATCTTCCTGTTCCTTTAAAGCTCTGCCATGCAGGAAAATCCGAAGTTGTCAGCATCCTGATGAAGGAGATTCTCATCCGTTTCGTTGTCTGGTCTTTAGTGAAAGCCCGGTGATTCCACTTGCCACGCCACATGCTGGGTTCATTGCATTGCTGATAAGTCCGGTCATACCCGGATGAATCTCTTCCTGCCAATGGATATAACTGTCGCTCCAGGGCAGATGAACGGCCATGACCCGCTCACCCTGCGCGTTGGCGCTTTCAAAAATCATATCGTTCTGGGGTTGTAAAAGGGGATCACCATATACCCAATATGCAATCGTAACCGCACTGCCAAGACCACTTACTACCGATTCCGGGATTTTTACGCAATCGAGATTCTCAAAGTCAAGCGACCGGTCGGGTGATGAGGATGTCATGGAACTGATAAAACCCACATCATTGTTAAAACCATTTTTCAAAAGAAAAAATCAAATATTTTTGCACCGGAAAAATCAACACACAACCTATGGAAGTGATCATTGATAACATTACCAAATCTTATGGGATACAGAAGGCGGTCGATCGGGTTTCCTTCCAGGCCGGCAAGGGAGAGATCCTTGGATTTCTGGGTCCGAATGGCGCCGGGAAGACAACGACCATGCGCATCATCACCTGCTTCATGGCTCCTGATGAAGGGGATGTGAAGATCGGGGGCCTTTCGATCCATGAGAAACCGGAAGAGATAAAAAAGCACATCGGTTATCTCCCGGAGTCGAATCCCTTATATAAAGACATGCCGGTGATCGATTACCTGCACTACGTGGCGGAACTTCAACAAGTCCCCAAATCACTGATCAGACATAGAATCGGGGAGATGATCCAGGTTTGTGGCCTGAAAGCGGAAAAGTACAAGAAGATCTATGAACTTTCGAAAGGGTATCAGCAGCGGGTTGGATTGGCCCAGGCGCTGATCCATGATCCGGAGGTGCTGATCCTGGATGAACCGACATCAGGCCTCGATCCTAACCAGATCGTGGAGATACGTGAGTTGATTCGGAAAATCGGCAAAGAGAAGACGGTCATCCTGTGTTCCCATATTCTCGCGGAAGTTGAGGCTACTTGTGACCGGATCGTGATCATCAACAAAGGGCAACTGGTCGCTGACGGAACAGCCACTAACCTGCGAAAACAAGCGCAGCAAAAGGAGATATTCCGGGTAACCATTGAAGATGGCGACAGAAATGCCATTTTTGCCGCCCTCCAGGGTCTTGAGTCGGTGGAAACGGTCGATTTCATTCCGAAACAACTTCAATCCTTTGAAATTCTTAGCAAGGCCAATGTTTCCTCCCGAAAAGGTGTCTTCCGGCTTTGTGTTGCAAAAGGTTGGACTATCACCGAGATGATACTCGTTGAACGCAAACTCGAAGAAGTGTTCCGTGATCTGACGGTCAACAATTAAGCATTGTTTCTGAATAAATAATACACATTTCATATGAGCAAGATTTGGATCATTGCGAAAAAAGAACTCACCTCGTTTTTCGACTCGCTGATGGCCTATGTGATGATCGTCCTCTTCCTGGGTTTCAGCGGTTTTTTTACCTGGCTGTTTGGAAGTGATATCTTCATGTCGGGGCAGGCAAGCCTCCGTTCTTTTTTCAGTATTGCTTTCTGGACTTTGTTTTTCTTCATTCCGGCGGTAACCATGGGATTGCTGACTGATGAGAGAAAGACGGGAACCCTTGAACTGTTAGTGACCAAGCCGGTCAGCAACTGGCAGATCATCCTGGGTAAGTTCTTTTCGGCGCTGCTGCTGATTTGTATTACGCTGGCTTTAACCCTGCCATATTACTTCACGGTCGCATCGATCGGAAAGGTAGACCATGGCGCTGTCTGGATGGGCTACCTGGGACTGCTCTTCCTGAGCGCTTCCTACATCAGTATTGGTCTGTTCGCCGGCAGCCTCACCAACAACCAGATTGTTGCCTTCCTGCTTGCCCTGCTCATCGGGATTTTCTTTCACCTGATCTTCGAACTCATTGGCAGTGCAACCGGTGGATGGTTCGGTGGCTTTTTCAATTACCTCAGTCTTTCCAACCACTATGAGTCAATGTCAAGGGGGGTGGTTGATTCAAAGGATGTGATCTTCTTCCTTTCTGTCATTCTATCAGGATTGTTGGGTACGGAACTGGTGCTTCACAAACGTACTTCATCATACTGATTGTTTGTAATGAAATAATTGGAATCATGAAAAATAGAAAATTAAATATCAAGTATATTCTGGTGATTCTGGGAGTCGCTGTATTGCTGAACATCTTTGCTGACCGCTTTTTTTTCCGGCTTGATTTTACAGCCGATAAGCGATTCACCCTTAGCCGGGCTACCCGCAACATCCTCGATTCACTGGAGCAGAATGTGACGATAAAGGTATTCTTCAGTGAGTCGCTGCCACCCGATTTAACCCAACTTCGGCGTGACTTCCAGGAGATGCTTATTGAATATCAGAACAGATCAGGTGATAAGGTCGTTTTCGAATTCATCAACCCCAATAAAGAGGAATCGCTCGAAAAACAGGCGATAGAGAATGGGATCAACCCGGTATTGATCAATGTCAGGGAAAAAGACCAGTTGAAACAACAGAAAGCTTACCTGGGCGCTGTGTTGCAGTGTGGTGATAAAAAAGATGTCATCCCTCTTATCCGTCCCGGAGCCGCCATGGAATACAGCTTATCAACAAGCATCAAGAAGCTCACGGTGACCCATAAGCCCGTCATTGGCTTCGTGGAAGGGCATGGAGAACCATCGTTGAACTCGATGATCCAGGCGATGCAAGCTTTATCTGTGTTATATGATGTGAAACCGGTTAAACTGGAAGCTGATTTTGAGAACCTCGAAGATTATAAAACCCTCGTCATCCTTGGCCCTCAGGATTCGATACCCCCTTCATCGCTTCAAAAACTGGATGCATTTTTAGCTTCAGGCAGAGATCTTTTTGTTGGGATCAATCGTGTATCCGGCAATTTCCAAACAACGCTGGGAAGTGAACTCTCAACGGGACTTGAGAAATGGCTTGAAAGCAAAGGATTGCGTGTCAACCCTGATTTTATCATCGACCAACGGTGTGGTCAGGTCATGGTCAGCCAGCAACAGGGGGTAATGACTTTCCAGAGTCAGGTTGCTTTTCCGTATTTCCCGATGATCACGGAGTTTGCTGATAATCCGGCAACCAAAGGCTTATCTTCTGTCGTCCTCCAGTTTGCCAGCAGCATGGATTATACCGGGACAGATCCGGGAACAACTTTCACAACATTGGCCACTTCGTCGGATATGGCTGGCATACTCACTCCACCTATCTATTTTAATATCAATAATCCCTGGCAGGAAACTGACTTCCAGTCTCCGCGGAAAACACTGGCTGGTGTTCTGAACCTGAAAGGTGCAAGGCTTTTTGTGATCAGCGATGGCGATTTTGCTGTAAATGGGGAAGGCCAGCAAGCCCGAGAAATGCCACCCGATAACATTAACCTGCTGGTGAATGGCATTGAGTGGCTGTCGGATGACACCGGCTTGATCGATCTGCGAAGCAAAGAGGTTGTTTCCAGACCGCTCGATCAGCTCAAAGACGGTACAAGGGCGTGGCTGAAATACATCAACTTTCTGGGACCGATCCTTCTCACCATCCTCTTCGGTTATTTCCGCTGGCAATACAGGCGAAATCAGCGGATGAAAAGGATGGCTGATAATTATATCTGATCAGTAAGGATAGATTTTACCCTTGTGAATCACTGTTTCGGGCCACCCCCGAACCTGGAACCCTTCAAAAATGTTGTGATCGCAATGCTGGTACTGTGATTTCCCGGATATGGTCTGCTTTTTCAGCGGATCCCAGATGACCAGGTCAGCGGCTTTCCCCTGGGAGATGTCGCCCTTATGTCTTGAGAAACCAAATATCCTTGCAGGATTTGCAGAGACCAGTGAGACATACTGCTTTTCTGTGATCTGCCTGCCATTCACTCCAAACTGATAGAGCAACGGGAGCCTGAATTCAATGCTTCCGGCTCCGTTGGGTATCTTTGTGAAATCATCCCTGCCGTGATCCTTTCCCCCAATCAGGTTGAAGGGACAATGATCGGTTGCTACTACGTCGATAAGTCCGCTTTTCACACATTCCCAAAGGGCAAGTCTGTTCTCTTCACTTCTCAATGGCGGGCTCATGACATAGGGGGCCGTTTCCACGAATGAACCCTGATATTTCTCTTCATTGAGGAGGAGGTACTGCATGCAGGTTTCGGCAAATATCGGCAATCCTCTGGTCTTGGCCTGGGCAATGGCTTCCATGGAGGAAGCAGCAGAAATATGAACCAGGTAGGTGCGGCAACCGGTTTTCTCAACCAGGTCAAGAACCTTCTTCACCGATTTGGTTTCTACTTCCGGAGGACGCGAAAGGGCATGGTACCGGGGTGAAGTATGTCCGTTATTTAGAAACTGACGCTGCAGTGTCTCGATCTCATCTCCTTCTTCACAATGAACCAGCAGCAAGCCGCCGTGTGCCTGTATCTCAACCATTGCTTCCTCCAGCTCTTCATAGCTGATGCCGATGGTATTTCGGTAAGCCAGATAGGCTTTGAATGATGATATCTGCTCTTTCTCCATGCAGATGCCGATCTCCTCTTTCACTTTTTTTCCCCACCAGGTAATACCCATGTGAAAGGAATAATCCACCATGCAGTTGACAGCTTCTTTTCTTCTGACATCCAGGGCTTGTAAAAGCGATTCTCCCCGGGCCGGCGTTACGAAATCGATGATCGTTGTAGTACCACCCGCAAGTGCCGCCCGGCTTCCTGAATAGAAGTCGTCAGAAGAGTAACCCGCTGTTGTCGGGAGGTGCAGGTGGACATGGGGATCAATGCCCCCGGGCATGATTAGTTTCCCTGAAGCATCAATGATCTTTGTTCCGAAAGGATCATGGATTCTCTCCAACTCAACGGAAAGAATAATTCCGTCGGATATCCAGATGTTGCTTCGGAAAGCAATCCCGGCATTGACGATCGTTCCGTTTTTGATGAGGATGTCCATTTTTTCATGCAAGAGGTTAGATTTTGCGCCATAATATCTCCGCCAGTCTCCTCGATTCTTTCATTACCAGGCTTTCATCGACCGTTATAACCTGGAAGTCTTTCAGGATGATCTTTCGCCCGGATATCACATGGCGAATCTGGCTGGAATTAAATCCGTAAAACAGGTGTGAGAGAAAATTCTCAGCATTCATCGGGGTTGGGGAGTTGTAATCAAGAATGATCAAATCATCTGAAAAATCTCCCGAAATCCCTGTTTTATGCAAATACCTGTTGCTGTTTCTGAACCATCCGTATACATCAGAAAGCGAGATATCGTTGGAGTTGTGCAGAACAAACCAGGCAGCCCTGGCGCTCTGAAGCATGTCGCTGTGCATTCCGTCGGTGCCTAGCATGATCTGATCTCCCAATCCCCGCGAAGAAAAGTATCCCACCTTGTTATTCAGGTTACTCTCCGTATTCACTGCTACGTGGATCCCCGATTTATTCAACAACTCCCTTTCATGGTCATCCAGGTGAAGACAATGGGCAAAGATCGATTTTGGAAGATCAAGAACCCCTGCATCCTTGAAACGCTGAACCACCCGTTTTCCGTATTGTTTAACGGAAACATCTTCATCGATTGGATCCTCTGCCACATGAATATGAATGCCTGATTTGTATGTCCGGGCCAGTTCAACAGCTTCAGCCAGGGTTTTATCTCCCACGGTAAAACCGGCGTGGAGCCCAACCAAACCTGGGTTTATTGAAAGCCATGCGGCTGTTTCATCAAGCCCTTCTTGTGCTTTTTGAGGACCGTTACGATCAGTGATCTCATAGCATAGCAGGTGTGAAATTCCCACTTCATGAAAGGCTTTGGAGATCTGTTCCAGTGATCCATGCGTAGCATAAGGAGATGAGTGATGATCAATAACATACGTACATCCACTTTTAGCACAGGCAATGGCAGTGACAAGGGCACTGTAGTAGATCATCTCGGAAGTCAGCCCCTGATCGAGCTTCCACCAGACAAACTTCAGCTTCTCATGGAAATTGGATGGCTGAACAGCAGGCGGTGGCATCCCCCTGGCCAGCGCTGAATAAACATGATGGTGTGCATTGACAAAGGATTTGGTGATAAACATTCCCGAACAGTCGAGAATTTGGTCTTGACCACCCCGATCAATAACCATATCCTCTTGAGAGAATTCCAGCGTCTCCCAATCAATGTACGTCCCGTTCTTGAGTAGAATCATTTCTTTCGGTTCATTGGTAAAGCATATCTTCGTTTCCCATCGAAATGGCACAGGGCATTGGCAATGGCGGCTGCCGTCGGTACCAGTCCGATCTCTCCGATGCCTTTGGCTCCGTATGGACCTACGGGATCCTCCACCTCAACGCCAATGACTTTAATCTCTGGTGTTTCATGGGCACGTAAAATGCCACAGTCACGCAGCTTCGAGCTAACCAGATGGCCGTCTTTCATCGGCAAATCTTCCGTCAGGGCGTATCCTAATCCCATGTGGACCGCTCCTTCAATTTGCCCTTCAAACAAGGTTGGATTCATGATCTTTCCGGCATCGTGTGCAGCGTATACAGTTTCAACCTGACCTGATTCATCCAGAACGACCAGTTGAGCAGCATACCCATAGGAATAGTGGGTGACCACCTCTTCAACAGATGACCCAGGCTTTGTGGTCCAATCACAGATGAACTTTCCATGGTACTTATTACCTGTAAGATCGGCAAGGGTCTTTCCTTCCAGGTCTTCTAGTAATACCCTGGCTGCATCCATGATGGCATTTCCCAAAAGCACGGTTGCCCTGGAGGAAGTTGTCATGCCTGTCTTGATTCCCGAAGAGGTTGTAACCCTAACCTCAACAATGTCCGGGTTGATTCCGGTTTCCGTGCACAAGGTCTGGATGGCGATGGTATGAATGCCCTGTCCCATCTCTGTCCAGCCATGGTGAAGAATGACATGTTCCGGTGACTGGATCTCGATGATGACATCTGAAAAATCGATCATGCCGTTGCCTATTCCGCTGTTTTTGATCCCGCAGGCAAGACCGGAATATTTAGCTTGATGGAAAGGTTCTTTCAACGCCTCTAAACATGCCCGGATCCCTGATCCCCGGACTTTCTGCCCGGTAGCGGTGGAAAGGCCGTCAATGAGGGCATTGTCATACCGGAATTTCCAACGGTCGAAACCGCCCATTTTGCAGAGCTCGTCGATGCATCCTTCCAGGGCAAAGGCAGCCTGGTTCACGCCAAAGCCACGCATGGCGCCCGAGGGGATATTGTTGGTGTAAACGGTCTTGGATTCGATGTCCACAACCGGAATGAAATAGCCTCCGGTACCATGACCAGCTACCCGTTCCATGACTTTGGTTCCGACAGAAGCATAGGCACCCGTGTCACCGACAGCACGCAGATAGAGTGCCGTCAACTTGCCTGAAATGTCACATCCCAGCTGGATATCGAGGGTAACGGGATGGCGTTTGGGGTGCATCCGGATCGATTCGTCTCTGCTGAGTGTCACTTTCACAGCCTTCTTTAAAAGCCAGGCTGCCAATGCAACATGTCCCTGCACCGTGATATCTTCCTTTCCACCAAAGCCGCCTCCACAGGCAACCTGATGAACCACAATCTTATCCTCCGGCAATCCAAGGATCATGGCAACCTGTCGCCGGTCTTCATAAACACCTTGTCCCTGGCTGTAAATCTCAATCCCTGAATCCAGTGGCTTTGCAACAGCAGATTCAACCTCCAGGAAACCGTGTTCAATCCGCTGGGTTTGATACACACCTTTGGAAATATAGGTAGATCCTTCAAGTGACTGTTGGGCATCTCCCCGTCGGATGATGCAGTTCTCGAGAAGATTACTCCGGTCGGTATGAACCTGCGGTGCTTCCGGCAACAGGGCGGTAAAAGGATCTGTCACAGGATCGAGCACTTCATAATCGACCTGGATCATCGCTGTTGCTTTTCTCGCCAGTTCTTCTGATGTTGCGACCACCAACGCAAGCACGTCTCCAATGTAATGGGTGATTTCACCTTCTCCGATCATCAGCGGCCAGTCATCGACGATCAATCCGGTGATCCGGTTGCCGGGAATATCATTGGCGGTAAATATTCCGCTGACTCCTTCCGCTTGAAGAGCCCCGGAAACATCTATTTTCCGTATCCTGGCACGCGGATGATCACTGAATTTCAAGGCTCCGAATTCCATTCCCTCAAACCAGAGATCGTTTACGAAAGGCCTTTGACCGATGGCCGTTTCAAAGGCTTCATACTTTGGTTGCCTGTGTCCTGCCCCAGTCGGGGTCATTGCTTCGGAAAGGGACCTGTTTTCTCTGATGGCTTTCGCTCCATGCTGAATCGCTTCTTCAATCTTTTTATATCCGGTACACCTGCACAGGTTCAGTTTCAGCGCTTGTCGGATCTCTTCAATCGTGGGATTGGGATTGGTTTCCAGCAATATCCGTGTCCGCATGATGAACCCGGGTGTGCAAAAACCACACTGAACCGCCCCCTTTTCTACGAAAGCTTTTCCGAGGTTTTCCCGGATGTGGGAGGGAACCCCTTCCAAGGTAAAGACCTCTGCACCATCCAAGGACTGCATCTTTGTTGTACAGGATAGCTTAGGCTTGCCATTAATCTCAACCAGACACGCCCCGCATGCGCCCTGCCCGGAACAGCCGTCTTTTACCGAGGTGATCCTTTGAATTATCCTAAGAAAATGAAGCAAAGAAATTTCCGGATCACCTTCGTGCCGAATTTCTTTTCCATTTAATTGAAAGGTAATCAATTAAGTCGGTTTTATGTTTATATGTTTTACTAACAGCGATTTAATGCAAACCTACAACATTTTATCACTCCTGTCGAGAAAAATTATGAGATTCTGAGCATAACGAATCTAAGCGAAGAATCTCCTGGATAACCACAGGCACAATCACATGAAAAGAATTTCATTAATCCGGAATACAATATTGCAAATAAAAACGCATTTTTGTAATGTGAAAGCGAATTCACACCTGTCACGGCCAGAAGCGGTGTTCATAATTTTAATAGCTGATGAGAAAGATTCATTTGTTCAGTATGTTTGCTTCCCTGAGCGCAATGCTCTTGTTAATGGTTACCATGGTTGCCTGTAATGATGATGACTCAGAGCCTGCGCCACAACGAAAAACAACGTATAACCTGATGGTTAAAGATGTCCTGGGCGTATCCGGCACAGCAACAATTACCGAAACAACCGCATCAACTGCAACGATTGCCATTACCCTAACCGGTGCACTGGCAGGAACGCATCCTGCACAACTATGCATGAACACAGCCATCGAAGGGGGAGCCGTGGTGCTGGAGCTGAATGCTGTGGATGCCACCGGGAAGAGCTCTACCGTTGTCAATTCTATGACTTACGCCGATCTCATCGCGTACGACGGATATATCAGGGTACTTAAAAGCGAAACTGAACCGAACGTGATCCTTGCGCAGGGAGACATTGGCGGAAACGTGATCACATCGACCAAAACATCGTACCCGATGGTTGTCATTGAACCTTTTGGTGTATCGGGCGCTGCGCTATTTGAAAAAAGAATCAATGGAAGCACGCTGTTGACCATTACACTATCCGGTACGATCACCGGGCAGGTCTATCCTGCTTCGATCAACCTGGGATCCATCGAAACAGTCGGTGGCGGACCCGTTGTAAGAGCGCTGAATAATGTGGATGGCGCAACCGGCAAAAGTTTTACCAATATCCGTAAACTCGACAGTGGCATCATCATCACCTATGATAACTGGCTGGTTTATGACGGGTATATCAATGTTTACCAGAACCAGGTCGCTCTCGAAAACGTCATCTGTCACGGAAATATCGGATCGAACTAACGACCAGATTTTCGCTGATGTTGTTCTTCCCCTAAACGTGCGAACGGAATGATTATATTACCGCTGATCACTACTCCAGAACCACCCTGGCAGTTCCGTAAACATTTCTCTGCTGATCGGTATAGCGGATCATGTAAATCCCGGAAGGTAATCCTTCCCGCGTAAGATGAACCGTTTCCGAAGAAATATGAGATAATCTCCGGACTTCTGTTCCCAACTGGTTATAGAGGATGATTTCGCCATCAGTAACCTTTTTCTCACCGATGATATTGATGGTACAGGCTTGACGAACGGGATTTGGATAGGCCACAATGTAGACGTTTCCAAACGGCTTGATGGGCTCAGGGATGGATACATACACACTATTTTGCTCACCCGGTGTGCCATGCGCGGTATAGGAGGCATGCCAACTTTCCGCCAGGGCGTTGTCGTAGGCGGGATTAATCAGTTCAAGCGTGGGTCCTTGACCATCGGGTTCGATGGGCCATGGGGGTACATCATCATAATGCACTGTATCTACCAGGAATCCCTGTTCGTTGTAAAGACGGATCAGTTCACCATTTCCGCTTAGCCCGAAACCCAATGGGCCAATAAAATTTGATACAGTTGGGAACAAGGTAGTGAATTTTGTGACGTCTTCAACAAGTACAAGGTATCCATGGGCCGGCATGGAGGTACCTTGCGGGAAAACAAAAGAATGAAGGTCATTTTCATCTTTAAAGTACCAGTCGGCAACATCTACCGTGTAGGGCTGAGGGTTGTACAGTTCCACCCAGTCGCCAGGGTCGAAGGTGCTGGCAGAGTGGTAGTTAATCTCGTTGATCACCAGGCTGTCGTCCATGGTTTTTGGAACAAAGATGGCAATCAACTGGTCTGCAGTTGTCAGCTCGGTATACGCTACAGGTGAAGTTGCGGAAGGCTGAAGGGTATGGTTGTACATGGCCCAATGATCAAAGATGTATTCCTCATTCGACTCGATAGCCTGGAAACGAAGATCAATCCCTCCAAAATACTGCCCTGTCCAGGGGTAATCATCCAATACCAGCGAATTGACTTTTACCTGTCCTGCCCCGGGCGGATCTACTGTTACATTCAGGTTGTAAGGACCGGTGAGGCTGTAGCAACTCATTAAACCACTGTTAATGATGGAATATCTTGTATCGATAAAATTTTTGATTTTTTCAACATTGTTTTCCCACTGGTTCAGGTTTCCTCCCCAACGTGTGAAATGGCGGGGCATCTCAGGGGCAATGATGGTGGCCATGCTATCAAGGAACGGAATGGCATACGATGGTTTGAAAGTCGTATTCAGCAAGTCAACATACCGGTTGATATAATATTGGTTAAAGGTTTCATTTTCTCTGAGCTTGTTAAGCACAGCAACGTGTCCGCCAGGATCGGAACTTGGGGGGAGGTTTTCGTGGAAGCAGGGAGAGACATACGGACTTTGTGCAGGAATACCCGTGTAGTTGATATAGTGTCCAAAGGTGGCATCTTCATCCCACAAGATATATCCCCACTTTTTATGCGTACCACTGGAGTCCATACCACGCCACCAACCGACATTCCAGTTGAGCCAATCGGAACAAACCACATAAGAGTTGATGATCATATAATCTGACAGGCTGGTGATGTCATACTGCTGGGACACAAAAGCATAGTTTCCGGGATCACTCATATCGTGAGACATGATGTAGTCATAAAGCGCATCATAGTCATCCAGCGCCTGTTGTCCGCCATACTCCGCCCAGATGCTTCCCCAGAGCATGATGAATTGCAGGTTGTACCTGTCCTGACCATAGTAAAACTCACAATAATCGGCATCATCTACCTTCTCACGGATGGAGTAGACACCCCAATACTGGCCATTGGCAAAAACAAGACAGCGCTCCGACTTACGCCAGTCAAGATGCTGGCCACTGTATTCTGATAATGATTCGACAAAGTCATCCCGAGTGTGGGCGCTGGTATCAATACCGGGGTAATTGTCATCGCCGCATGCCCGGATGATCAGCCGCTGGAATTCATCCCGCTCACTTGTTTTGAAGAATTTTTCCTGGAAGGAATAGTTGTAGCCGAATTCATCCCGTTGCCTCACATCCAGGCTTCGCTGGTCATGTGCCCACGAATCCTGTCCATGTTTGTCGAATTCTCCATAGCCAATGGTAGTACGAACCTTGTTTTTATTGAAGTATTCCATTGATCCTTCTGGATTTATCCAGCCATTTCCATTGAGAAGTGTTGTAAGCTGATCGGCTCCAAAGCTCATCACCGGCAAGGTCGTGTTTTCGTTAATGAGATAGGTGTTAAACTCAATCAGGCCCGGCAAAATGTTGGGAGAACTGCTGAATGCACGTGCTTTCAGAAGGGTGGTAGAAGAGATTGTAATGGGACCGGTCACTGCAGTGGATGAGTTTTTAACCTCTGTCCCATCAATTGTATAACGGAGCGTGGAGTTTGGTTCATTGTTGGTGATTGTGACGACAATCGAGCTCGGATAGAATCCTGCTGTCTTATTCATGGATGGCTTCGCAGTATATCGCTGGTATGGCGTTGCCGTGTTGTTGGATGTTCCGAATGTTGGATTGGTGAAAACACTCCAGGTTGCTGCGCCATTAGTGGTTCTCCCATTCGAATGACTCAATTGGGTAATGGTTAGAAGATGTTGCTCCAGGATAGCTCCCGAAGGATCAGCCAATAGAATTGATTCCAGGGGAGCTTTCGTTTGAGTCAGTTTGAAATTGGTATGGATGTTATTTCCTACGACCTCATTCCGCCCGGATAACCATATTTTTTTAAATCCATTGGCAGAGATAGTAACCCCTGCAGGGAATTGCCACTTTGTTGGATCTCCCGGGTCATCGCTCAGGTAATATCCTTCCAGGCTTACCATGCTGCTGCTGGTATTGTACAACTCAAGCCAATCGGGATATTCATTGTAATTGTCCGGAATGGTATTGAGATTGGATACCGAATACTCATTGATCACTACCTGGGCGTGGAGGATAGTGAAAGCGGTTAAGATGAATAAACAGGTTAAAATGAGGCTAAAAATGTGTCTCATTGGGTTATTAATTTGGTTATGACAAAAATATACTTTTTTAACATACTCATGGCTTTTCTTCAGATTGTAATGGAATTCACTGCCTTCAGGTCTTTCAGGCCGCATCCAGTCAGGAGTACGACATTTTTCGATCCGGGAGGCATCAAATGCTCTTGCTGATATTTCAGAAATGCCGCAAAGGCGGCGGCGGATGCCGGTTCGGTGAAAAGGCCAGTATTTCTTGACAATGTTCGGGATGCGAGGAGAATTTCTTCATCCGATACCGCTATCCATTCCCCATCGTATTTTTGGAGATAATGCTTTGACTGGAAAAAATTCCGCGGAACATCCACCGAGATACTGTCTGCAACAGTGGAAGAAGGGATCGATTGAAACGTTTCTGCATGAAGATTTCGGATCAGGTTATCACTTTTTTGAGGCTGAACGGCAACGACCACCGGCATCTTTTCAATGATCCCGAGCATCCACAAATCTTCAAATCCTTTATATACGCCCGAAAGGATCACCCCATCGCCGGTCGGGACAAAGATCCGGTCAGGGATGCACTGACCCAGCTGGTCGAAAAGTTCAAAGCTCACCGTCTTTTTTCCTTCGATGGTGAGTGGGTTATACGCTGTGTTGCGGTTATAATATCCATCCTTCTCCGTCATTTCAATGCTCTGATCAAAGGCCTTGCCATAGTTGCCTTTCACAGGGATAAGCTGAGCCCCATACATCTTCACCTGGATCAGTTTGGCAGGTGGCGCGCTTTCCGGCACAAGGACAATGGCTTTCTGTTGCTGGGAAGCACATATCCCCGCCAGGGAACAACCCGCATTGCCTGTCGAAGCGGTGATGATCGTATCAATACCCCGTTCTTTGGCAAATGCAGACACCAAAACAGATGCGCGGTCCTTGAAAGAAAAGGTGGGATTCTGGGAGTCATCCTTCAGATACAGTTCACCCATGAGGTCTTTCCCTTCCAGGTTGTTGATCTTGTATAAAGGCGTATTGCCGACTCTTAGATAACCCAGGCTTTCCCTCGCTTCAATCGGAAGGAGGTCGATGAAGGTCTTTGCCTGAAGCGCCTTGAATAGCGGTTGACCCTGGTAACGCTTTTTTATCTCACCATAGCGGTAGATTGTACTTAGAACTCCTTTAGGCGGAAGTGTCTTTGTATTTCCTTTGCTACAGACCGGACATAGATAGATGATCTTATCAGATGGATAGGTCTTTCCGCAAGTGGAACACTGATAGAAAAACTTTGAACCAGATACCGGCATATAATAAATTCTACAGCTACAAAGTTATATGAATTGGGATATATCGAATGATCGTTTATCAAGAAAGGTCAATAGAGATAATTTCCCTATTTTTGCCCCCAAAATGAAACGGAACAGATGAAAAATCTACTTACTGTCTTGTTTGTTCTGATAAGTTATCTCGTTGCAGGTCAGATCAATTGTTCCGTGACACCCGGAGATATCAACAAGTGCCCTGGCGATAGTCTCCGGTATCTTGTCTTCCGCTCCGGGACAGCACCATTCTTTTACCAGTGGCAAAAAAACAGCATTGATATAGCCGGAGCCAATGATTCAACCTACCTGGTGAAAGATATCTCTTCCGCTGATACCGGTCAGTACCGTTGCCGTGTGACCAATGCCACAGACACCTGTTTCACCGAACAATCACGACTTGGAATTAACCCCGGCATGCACTATGACACACTTTATCGCTACAACGAGCTTGGCTGCCCCGGAACCTGTAAGGGACAAATGAAAGCGCTGGTTTCCGGTGGCGTTCCACCTTATGATTATCAATGGGGGGGAGGATATTCACAAGATACAATCGTTTTCGGGCTTTGCGAAGGCGAATATACCCTGAAGGTATATGATGCCAACTACTGCCACATCGACTCAGCTTATGAGATTGAGGTTCTGAAAACTCCTGATATCATTACAGAAGTCTTGCCGGATACTGTTATTTACCTGCAAAAACCAACTATCTTTATCCAGTTTCCGGATACATCCCAGGCCAGATTAACCAACTGGAGTTGGAACTTTGGCGATAATTCACCGGAGGTCGATAATTTAAACCCTGCTTCACACAGTTATTCGAGTTCTGGCGAGAAAATGATAACACTTTATTTCACCGACTTGAATGGATGTTCTGACTCGGTTACCCACCTGGTGAATGTCAAAGAAGCAAAATTAAAGGTGTACAATGTGATTACCCCCAATGGTGATGAATGGAATGCCGGCTTTGCGATCGAACTGGAAGATGATGATCCGGAACGCGATTTCAATGAAGCCTACCTGAGCAACGAACTGGTTGTTTTCGACCGGAATGGCAAGAAAATTTATGCCAAAACCAATTACAAAAGCGAGGAGTGGACGCCGAAAAACATTGCCAACGGTACCTATTACTATATCCTCAGGTGCAACGGAGAGTTTAAAACAGATGTTTTTAAAGGGGTGATCACCGTGATCGGTTCGAAATGATCACCCGAACAGCAGTCTGAAATAGAATCCAGGCCTCGTCAGCTCTGACTTTACGTCCATATCCGTGTACATAGCCATCATCATCTTTCTGATTTTTTCGTTTCTGGTAGCCCTGGAAGTGACGAAGTTGAACAAAGATGCCGAATATGCCAGTTTCTGCATGATCCTGCTTGTTCGAAGTTCCCGATCCAGAGACTTATGTAGCTCTTGCACATAGGGGTTCATGGACGGAACTGAAAAATCATTGATCTGCAGGCACCTCAGGATGTGGCGCGCAGCCATTTCACCGCTGAACATGGCGTTTCCAATCCCTTCACCCGAAAAAGGATCAACCAGACCGGCGGCATCTCCGCAAAGCAGGAACCGCTCTCCGGCTACCTTTCGCTTCGGATAATCCATGGGCAACCCCCAGCCTTCCCAGCCGGTGACTCTTTTTGACTGTGCAAAACGGTCTGAGAGCCAACTGTTATCTGAGATGAGTTGATCAGTCCAGCGGGGTAGATTAACCCCTGATTTTTTTAGCCAGGATGATTGAACACCGAGACCAACATTAAATTGACCTTCAGCCATTGGGAAAATCCACAAATAACCAGGGAGTATCTCCTTCAGGAAGTGAAGCTCAATGAAACCTGTGGGCGCTCCCGGTGCCACATCCTGATAATAGGCCCGAATACCGGTGCTGTGTTGGCGATGAGTATTTCTGATCGTGGTGAGCTTTCTGGCAATCATGGAATGGGCGCCATCTGCCCCCACCACAACCGAACAACGAACAACGGATCCCTCACAATGAATAACCACCCCTTCGCTGTCAAGGATTACATCATCTATCCTGCGACTTTCGAAAACATCAATGTCCCGGCAGTGTTTGACTTTTTCCAGGAGAAAATGGTCGAAGATGGACCTTTTGATCAGATAACCGGGCGGATCCTGGCTGCCAATCTCAGGAAAAGGGAGGTCCAATACTGTTCCGGCAGGCGAAACAAAACGGATCCCTGTGGAAGGCGTCTTCCGGGGGATGTTAAGGAAATCATGATAAATCCCTCCGGGTAATCTTTTCAATACAGCCAACGCTTTCCCGCTTAAGGCATCTCCGCAGGTTTTTTCCCGTGGATAGGCCGATTTATCGATCAAGGCAATTCGGTATCCATGCCCTGTGAGGTTCAGCGCAGAGACTAATCCTGCTGGCCCTGCACCGGCAATGACAACATCATATCGGCTTGCAGTTTTCATCTTTTTGTAATGTCAAAAGTAGAAAATAAAAAAACTTGACAACAGGCTTTTGATGTTGTATATTTGCAGCGCCTCTTTTTATTAACCTAAAACCTCCTTTCTATGAAAAGGTTACCTAATTTTTTCGTTAACCTTTAGAGACTGTTTAAAATTCATATAGAAATTCGATTAACCATCAACCGAATCATTGATAGATGGATAAATGCTATACCAGATTCAGGCAACCTTTCATAATCTTTGGACAATCGTCGATGAAAAGAAAG
>VGGL01000014.1 GCA_016868575.1 Bacteroidota bacterium | reverse complement strand
GGAACGCTGAAAAGCGCCAGGAGGGTTAAAGTTGCAATTAGTTTTTTCATGGGGTTAGTTATTTGGTTATTAGGTTATTGGGTTATTAAGTTATTGGGTTATTAAGTTATTGGTTGTTCGTCCTTTAAATCGTACTTCGTACCTCGTACTTTCATTCGTACTTCGGGCTTCTGGCTTCGTACTTTGAAGAAGATAACGGAAAACATGAATATGCCGGATAAAAGATGCAAAACAACCTGACACCACCGATAGGGTACAGAAATACCCCTATAAGGGAAGAGCATCCGGTTATCACTTTGCCAGGACATGGGATATGAAAATGCAATTGCCGTTGCAAATCTAAACAAGTTATTGAATAAGTCAAAAGTTTTCTTTCCCTTTGGGTCCTCCGCGCAAGACTTGACGGTTTTTGCGGTTAGGAAAACCTCTCTTTAACCACTAAGGACGCAAAGTTCTGCGCAAAGTACACGAAGTAATGCGGTCTGTAAAGTGCGGGTTGACTTTACTTCCAATCTTACAGTTCACCATTTCGCGCGTCAAATCTCACATCTTATCTTCTCTTACTTCGAATTTTCCTGTAGGAAATGCCAGGTAAGACTTCATAGGTGCTGAGAGAGAGGTGAAAGATGGCAAACTGTAAAGTGTGGGACGGGGGGGTGAGGTCATTGGCAAATCCTGGAGGGGGACGGGGGGTGAGGTCATTGGAAAAGCTGGGGGGGAGGTTATCAGTTTACACTACCCTGACTAAGGTCTTCCGCAACATATTCATTGCCGTTAAAGCGGTTCTGCGGATATTGCGCTCCCGGTGTTCGCCAAACCGGAAGTGGGAGGCGATAACACCGTCAGGGCCGGCGACTGCAATCCAGGTTAATCCTACCGGCTTTTCAGGCGAACCTCCATCCGGGCCGGCAATGCCTGTGGTGGCAACGGCATACTCGGTTTGAAACCTTGCTTTCACACCCAGCGCCATCTGGCATACCACCTGTTCACTCACCGCACCATGGGTGATCAGATCCTCATGGGTCACCCCCAGATACATCTCCTTGATCTCGTTGGCATAGGCTACGACAGAGCCTTTGTAATAACGTGAACTCCCCGGCACGGAAGTGATGAGATGGGCAATGTATCCACCCGTGCAACTTTCAGCGGTTGAAAGGGTGAGATGTTGCCGGGTTAAAAGGTCAGCAAGGATTGCTTCGAGGGTGTCATCATCATATCCGAAAATCCATTCCGGGATGACCTGTTGCAAGGTTTTAATGGCTTCATCCATTTGAGACTGCAGAACATTTCGGTCATTTCCCCTGGCTGTCAGTCGCAATCGAACGATTCCGGGTTGCGGTAGATAAGCCAGCTTGAATGCGGCCGGCAAATTCTTTTCCCAGGCGGCTATCCGGTCTGCAATATACGACTCACCGACGCCCTGTGTGAGCACGGTTTTGTTCAGGATCACCTCTGTTGTTCTCCCCTTCAACCTGGGAATCACAAAGTCGCTCATCAAGGGTTTTAACTCAAAAGGTACACCAGGCATGAAAACCATGATCTTGCCGTTTCGTTCAAACCACATGCCCGGTGCCGTGCCATGGAAATTTCTGAGCGGCTCACAGATCTCAGGGATCATTGCCTGTTCCCGGTCGTTCTTTGTAATCCTGTACCGGCTGGCAGGGAACATCTCCCGGATATGTCGGAAAGTATCTTCATGGAAGACCAACTTCGTGTTAAAATACCTGCATAGAATCCCCTTGGTCGAGTCATCCGGCGTGGGACCCAATCCCCCGGTGACAAGTACCACATCACTTCTTGGTTCAGCCTCCCGGAGAGCATCCAGGATCGCTTCTTCCTGATCCGCAACCACCGTGATCCGGTCAACGCTAATCCCGGCCAATACCAACTGCTCCGCCATCCAGGCCGCATTGGTATTCACCACCTGCCCGATCAGCAACTCATCACCAATATTGATAATTTCTACTTTCATTCCGTAATTCTGTTCAAGTTCAAGGACAAGTTCAAGTTCAAGGACAAGTTCAAGGACAAGGACAAGTTCAAGGACATGAGTTTGTTATCTTGAACTGGAACTGGAGCTTGAACTTGAACTTATCATATCTTTGCAAATGTTTCGGCAAAATAACCAATATTCGAGCACATGGCAAAGCACCCCATACCCCCATCGGAACTGATCCTGAACCGTGACGGAAGCATCTATCACCTGAAACTGAGACCTGAGCATCTGGCCCAGGACATCATCGTGGTCGGCGATCCCGGCCGGGTGAAAGAGATATCCAAATACTTTGACCGCATCGAGGTAAAAATCAGCAACCGGGAATTCATCACCCATACCGGCTTCATCGGGAAAAAGAGACTCTCCGTACTTTCCACCGGCATCGGGACCGATAATATCGACATTGTGATCAATGAACTCGATGCCCTGGTGAACATCGACCTGGAGCAGCGAGCTGTCAAAACCCGGCACACAGCCCTGAATATTATCCGGATTGGAACCACCGGCGCCATCCAACCCGCTATTCCCGTGGATTCCTATGTTGCTGCCGAATATGGGCTCGGTCTCGATGGACTCCTATATTTTTATCAGCCTTCCGGGAAAGTCAATGAAAAGGAGATCCTGCAAGCGTTCATCCGTCAGACCGGCTGGCACAAGGAGTTCCCAAAACCTTATGTGGTGAAGGGTTCTTCCGCCTTGCTTAAGCGTATCGGCAAAGGGATGACCACGGGCATGACGATCACCGCCCCGGGCTTTTATGGGCCGCAGGGACGGGTGTTGCGCATCCCACTGGCTTTCCCCGAAGGAAATAAAAGGGTGGAGCAATTCGCTTTTCATGGGCTCCGCATCGTCAACTTCGAGATGGAAACCTCTTCGCTTTATGCCCTCGGCAAGATCCTCGGACACAACATGCTGACCGTCTGCCTGGTGATCGCCAACCGGGTGAACAACACCTTCAGCAAAAGTCATAAAAAACCGATGGAAGGGATTATCCGGACGGTGCTGGAGAGGATATAATCACAGGGTTTCTTGAGTACTCGAATATTGATCAACGATTTTTGAAGTTCGATTTGAGTTTATCATTCGTTGATCTTTTGTCGGATAACTCAAGCGTATCGAGCGTTTAGAGCCGTCCTGTGATACGTTGAACGACCCGAAACCGGCTGAAAAACTCCTTGGCGATGATCCGCAACAGCGTATATACCGGCACGGCGATGATCATGCCGATGATCCCTCCCATGATGCCGGCCAGAACGATCACCAGATAGATTTCAATGGGATGGGCGCGAACGCTTTTGCCGAAGATCAGCGGTTGGATGATGAGGTTCTCGATCAAAACCACAATGACAAAGACGAGGATGATATTGAGGGCAATCGGAAGGACAATGTCGTAGCTGCCGGTGCTCAAGGCGGTGGTCGTGCCAAGGATCACGCCGACAAAAGCCGCGATCCATGGGCCAAGGTAGGGGATGATGTGTATCACGCCACCGAAAATGGCGATCACAATGGCGCTTTTCACCCCTATGATCATCAGGCCAATGGTATATCCTACCATCATGAAAAGCACATCGAGAACCAATCCGATGAAATAGCGGGATAATAGCACCTTGCTTTCCCGCAAGACGTTTTTAGTCTGTTCCTGGTACTTCTCAGGCACCATCCCGAGGATGGCCCCGGGCAACAATTTTTTATCGGCCAGGAAATAGAAGGCCAGGAAGACGACGGTAAAAAGCCCAAAGAGGAACTCACCGGTGAATTTCAGTGCATTGGAGATGAGGGTGGAAAAAGTGGCCAGGCTGATCAGCGATTCCACTTTTTGCTCAATGAAGGCCTCGAGTGATTGGTTGGGCTCCAGGATGCCGGTCTGTGCCATCAGGCTTTGGCCTGCATCAATGTACTCCTGATAGTGTTCCAGGATGGCTGTGATGTCGATTTGCGAGATAAGTGTAACCTCCTGGACGATCAAGGGGATTGAGATTGCCAAAAATCCCACACATAATGCAAGTATCAGTAGCAGGGTAACCGTGACATTCAGCACGTGTGGGAGGTGAAACCGGCCTATTTTCACCCGGTCGAGTACCTCCACCAGGGGCCGGCCGATGATCGCAATGATTGCCGATAAAAAGATATACCCGATGACCAACGAAAAATACCAGAAGATCAGGCAGATGACAACCACCCCCAGGATGAAGAAAAACAACTCATGCCGTTTGATGAATTCTTTCATGATTTCTATCTGTTAAAATGGAACAAATAGTGTGATGCGGTAACTAAAGTTCTCTCCCTCATGCGGGAAAGCATAGGGTCCCCATCGGTAATAGACGGCTGCTCCGAGATTATATATCTGTAGATTCAACAGGTTGTTGATCTGTAACCCCGACTCGAAATAACCCTTTTCCATGGTCTCCAGGTTGATGGTGCGGCGATAGTCCTCTTCCCTGTCCAGCGCACCGATGCCCACATTGGTGGCAATGGCAAACTCAGGGGAGAATTTCTTCCCTTTCCAGAGCAACTTCCCGAAATCATGAGTGATGAACAACGAAGCATACTTATTCATCACGAATTCATTCATCCGCAGGGTGGCAAAGCTGTTCGGAGCAAACAGGGTAAACAGCCGGTAGCTGCCGATCCCGTTGAAAAGATTGGACCAGGGCAGGTAAGCATCAACATATCCGGCATGGAGTTGCATGGAGAGGTTGCCAAGGTACCTGATCGCAAAGGTCTTTCTCACCTTCAGGTCTATCCGGTTGTAGTCAAAGTCACCCTTGAACAGGTCTTTTATTCCGCGCGTATATTGAATCCAGACAATAGGGTAGTTGGTTCCAAGCGAATAACGGTTTGTTCCTGTTTCGATGAACTTTTCCTTGTATGCCCATTTCATGCCCAGGGATAGCTCGGTGAAGATGAACTCATCCCGGAGGATCGTGATATTCCCTTTTTGGATGCTGTAATCCGGATCATAGGTTTTCTTGAATGTCCGGCTCATAGCCAGGTTCACCAACAGGTATTTCCGGGTACGGAATCCGATCGATCCACCCATGAACTCGGCCTGGTCCATCTTCCGGTACAGCAATCCCCTGTAGTCTCCCAAAAGCAGGGAAGGATTGTCATCAAAGAACCGGATGCAACCACTTTCCATGACATCATTGAAATAATTCACCTTCAGCATCAGCTCATTGCGGCGATGGAGAAGGAAGCCTGCATTTCCACCGTATTTCCATCTGTGGTCCTTGAAAGCATAGGCACCGTAACCACCCACAGTCACCACCTTCGACAGGTGGGCGTTGGTCTGGATGCCCAGACCCAGCCGGAGACCTTCGTATTGGTTATACCCCAGGATACGATTCAACTCAAAGTCGATGAATTTATAGGGAATCCTTCCGCTCATCAGGGTTTGGAAAGTCTTGACCATCCGGTCGAAATTCGCTTCCTTTCCAAGACTGTCGATCACCTGATACGTTTTCTGGTCTTTCAGTGTCAAACTGTCGACCCGGAACTGGTTCCAGTATGTCTGATTCCTGTTCCCGGCATCCGGGGCAAGTTCGACTTCGTAATGGTTGAACTCCTTCCCCCTGAGCTCCGGATTGATGAGGATGTTTCGAATGTAGCTCTTTCCGCTACCCAGCGGATAAAAATTCCCCACCTTGATCCCTTTGAAAGATACTTCGGTGTTGAGTTGGACAGGAAACCAGTACAAACTATCTACCTTTTCGTACATCTGTTGGATGGTGACACCGATACCCCCCTGATCATCTGCCGGTTCGGCAATCACATTCTGGATGGCCCATTTATCGGTATGGATCGTCAGCACCCCTTTCAATCCTTCAAAGTTGGTGTTTTTCCGCGGCCGGAAGGAGATCGTGAACAAGGTGTCATTACCCTGGAAAGTCGTATCGCGGATCACAAACAGATATTTGCCGGTGCTCCCCGGACTGATCGGATTGACGTAGCTCTTGGTGTATATCTTGATGAACTCTTTGTAAAATGAAAAGGATTGAATTTGGGTGGTGAGAAAGACAAACAACGGATCTTTCAAACCTGAGATTTTGCTGGCAAGCACATTATTGAAATTCTTGTCGGGGTATTTGAATTTCCGTTCTACCACATTTTCCATGATGAACAGATGTTGTTTTTCCAGGAACTTCTGAAGCGAGTCATCCACCTGTTGGGGTTGGATCGAATCTGACATCGTAAACTGCACTCCGACTTTGGTGTTCGACATCCTTACCACGGAATCCGACAGGGTATTCTTGCTGGTATCGAGGGTGAAAACCACCTTATCATAAGAGAGGTACTGGAAAGATGAAAGTTTCTCCGGGTCGTTAACATCCCGGTTTTTCACAACATTCCGGATGATCCGGTGGGCTGGATTTTCGGTCGGGTAGATAACCACTTCAGCCAGTTCCAGCTCAGTCCGTTGAAGTTTAACCTGAATGTTTTCTTTTTGTTTGGGTATCGGGATCACCTGGCTATGGTAACCGACATAGCTGAATTGCAGCGAAACGATGGGTTCCGGATAGGAAAAGCGAAACTTGCCGTCCATGTCCGTCGTCCCGCCGAACATTTTCTTTCTGGGGCTGGTGGTGGGATTGATCACGATGTTGACGAACGGCAACGGCTCCTTTGTTTGACTGTCATAGACTTTTCCGCTCACAAGATAGGATTGACCCAGGCTTTTCAGCGAAGGACAGAGCATTAATCCAATCAAAACAGCAAGAAGTAGGGATCTCTGCATCACAAATCGGTTTTTTTTAACGGATACGAATGTACAAATAAACAATAAAAGAGATGAATGGAATCATGCCGGAGTAAGTGAACAACTTTTCGGAGTTCTTTACAATCCATATCTTCGCAGGATCATTGATTGGATACCATCATATGAATAATGAAAGCCGATATCTATTGATGTGATGATCAATCCGTATTGATTTAGCTTTTATAAGGATGTTGAAATCATACATTGCGAAAACGCTTGCCGGACTGGAAGAGATTCTGGCTACAGAATTGAAGGCCATTCAGGTAAGCGACATTGTTCCGGGAGGGCGATCTGTGGCTTTCTCAGGCACACAAGAAAGTCTGTATAAGGCCAACTATCTGTGCCGCACAGCGCTCAGGATATTGAAGCCGTTGCGTACCTTTACTTTCAGGGATCAGGAGGATTTTTATCTCCGCATCAAAAATATTCATTGGGAAAATCATTTTTCTGCTTCGCAGACCTTTTCGATAGCATCAAATATCCACGACAGCATTTTTTCACATTCCCTTTTTGTTTCCCATCTGGCCAAGGATGCCATTGTCGACCGGTTCAGGGAAACCACCGGTGTGCGCCCTTCTGTGGCCACAGAGAATCCCAACTTTCCCATCGATGTTCACATCCGGAAGAACCGGTGCACGGTGTCGCTGGATAGTTCCGGGGAATCCCTGCATAAACGGGGATACCGGAGAAGAAGCGGTGAAGCGCCATTGAATGAATGCCTGGCGGCCGGCATGATCCTCCTCACCGGATGGGATCAGCAAAAACCGCTGATTGACCCGATGTGTGGCAGCGGAACCATCCTGACAGAAGCTGCCCTGATCGCAACCAATACACCGGCAGGATTTTTCAGAAATGATTATGCCTTCATGAACTGGAGTGATTTCGACCGGGGATTATGGGATAAGGTCAGAATGGAAGCAAACAATCATATTCAAACGCTCCCCGGGGACCTGATAAGGGGATTCGATATTTCAGCTAAAGCCATCTCACAGGCCGAAAGAAACCTTCAATCTGCAGGTTTTTTCGCTGAAATAATCCTCGATCAGCGTAATTTTCACGATCTTCAACCACCGGCCAAACCGGGATTATTGATCCTGAATCCCCCCTATGATCAACGGCTGCCGGTAGCGGATATTCAGGCATTTTTCAGAAAAATGGGAGATGACCTGAAAAGTAAATTCCAGGGATACGAAACATGGATCATCAGTCCCTATAAACAAGCCGATAAAATGATCGGTCTTCACCCCTCCAGAAAGATCACCCTTTTCAACGGCCCCATTGAATGCAGGTTTTCCAGGTTTGACCTGTACCAGGGAAGTAAAAAGCGTAAAAAGCAGGTAGAGATGGAATAATTCTCCCCACCAGGGTCAGGCCGTTTTCATTCTCTTCGTAACTTCGTATGCTTAAAGCACAACCTGACTTTAATTATGAATGTTAAGAAAATCAGACACATCGGTCTGCTGACTTCAGGCGGGGATTCTCCCGGGATGAATGCCGCCATCCGCGCAGTTGTCAGGACCGCCATTTTCGAAAATCTCGAAATTTCAGGGATTATCAGAGGATACGACGGGCTCATCAACAAGGACTTCATTTCCCTGGGGCCCCAATCGGTGTCCAACATCATTCATCGGGGAGGCACAATTCTAAAGACAGCCAGGAGCGAGGCTTTCCGAAAACCTGAAGGAAGACAGAAAGCCTATGCAGCTTTATTGGAACAAGGCATTGATGCCCTGGTGGTGATCGGCGGGAACGGAACGTTTCGTGGTGCAATTGATTTTATCAATGACTATGACTTCCCCATCGTTGGCCTGCCGGGAACCATTGATAATGACTTGTTTGGAACAGACCGAACGATTGGGTTCGATACCGCACTCAATACCATTCTGGATGCTGTAGATAAAATAAGAGATACCGCCACTTCCTGTGATCGCCTGTTTTTTATCGAGGTGATGGGAAGGGATACCGGCTTTATCGCTCTGCAAAGTGGCCTGGCAGCAGGAGCAGAGTTCATCCTGGTTCCGGAAACGCCAACATATATTGAGAACATCTCACGACTTCTGGATCATGACTGGCGGCAAAGCAAGTCCTCCGGCATCATCATCGTTGCTGAAGGAGACGAAGAGGGTGGAGCTGAAGAGATCGCCGGAAAGCTGAGAAAAGTGGCTCCCCATTACGATACCCGTGTTTCTATCCTGGGGCATATCCAGCGGGGAGGCGCCCCCTCCGCCGTCGACCGGGTATTGGCCGGCACCCTGGGTTATGAAGCGGTTTATGCACTGCTCAACGGAGCACAGGGTGTCATGCTCGGGATGGTCCGCGAGGAGGTTGTCATGACTCCTTTTCATCAAGCAGTATCCGGAAAAAAGAACATCAACCGGAACCTGCTCGAGATCGCCCGCATCCTGGCTATTTAACCTCCTAACGCAAAAGCCTTGGAACGCCTGACCTTCTTTGCCGATGTTCTGCTCCCCCTGCCGGTGGATGCCCTTTTCACCTACCGGGTGCCGTATGAGCTAAACAACAGGATTCACAGGGGCTGCAGAGTGATCGTCCCTTTTGGGAAAAAGAAGATCTATACCGGACTTGTCATGCACATCCATGAAAAAGCCCCGGATTCCATCGTTCCGAAATATATTCATTCGGTAATTGACGACCAGCCTGTTGTAACAGAAACCCAGCTCCGCTTCTGGGAGTGGATTTCAACATATTATCTCTGTAGCCTGGGAGAGGTCATGGATACCGCCTTACCGGGAGCCATGAAACTGACCAGCGAAACAAGGTTGGCGTTGAATCCCCTGATCAACCCGGTTGCGGAGTCATTTGATGAACGGGAAGAAGCCCTCTTCCATGCCCTGATGAACAAACCCTCCGTGAGTTTACAGGAAGCCTCCCACCTGCTTGGGATTGCAGATGTGCTTCCCTTTATCAGGGGGTTGATCGATCGCCGTGTGATCCTACCGGAAGAGGAAGTCACAGAAAAATACAAACCGCACAAGGAAACATTCATCCGGTTGACCGGTACCCTGGCGGAAAACGATGATCAACTCAGGAATCTATTTGATGTGCTGGAAAAAAAAGCCCGAAGCCAGTTCCGGGTGTTTATGCACTTCCTTCGGTATGCCGGCAATACTCCCCTCAGGGAGGTTATCATGAGCAGAAAAGAGCTGCTTTCCCGTCCTGATGTGACGCATGCCGCCATTCAACAGCTTGTTAAAAAGGGAATTTTTTCACTGGAGGAACAAACAGTTGACCGGGAAAAGCTCCCTGCACCATCCCGGAACCTGCAGCAAATCCTGTTTTCTGAGCCTCAACAGAAAGCAATCGATGAGATCAACGAGGAGTTTTTGGAGAAAGACATCGTGCTGCTTTTTGGAGTTACCGCTTCAGGAAAAACAATGGTCTATTTCCACCTGATCCACGAGGCCTTGTCACGTGGAGAACAAGTACTCGTTCTGCTGCCCGAAGTCTCTATCACCCGCAGGGTACTGGAGGAATATGCAGCTTATTTTGGAGATCAGATGGTTACCTTTTACAGCCGGATGCAGCCAGCCGGCAAGAAAGAATCATGGGATCGCATCTTATCCTGGAAACCGGTAAAAAAAGGGAAAGGGCAACTGATCCTGGGTTCCCGGTCGGCCATCCTGCTCCCTTTTTCGATACCCTCGCTGATCATCGTGGATGATGAACATGACCATGCCTACAAGCAATATCAGTCGAATCCCCGTTTCCAGGCCAGGGATGCGGTGATCTACCTGGCCAGGCTCTATGCGGCCAAAGTCTTGCTGGGCTCCGCGTCACCTTCTTTCGAATCTTATTACAACGCCAAATCCGGCCGCTTTGGACTGGTAGAACTCACGGAACGATACGGGAATTTCATCACTCCACGTGTGGTGATGATCGATATTGCCGATGAATTGCGACAGGGAAAGATGCAGATTCACTTTTCCTCGGTCTTGCTGGAGCAACTCAATGACGCCGTGAAAAAGGGATTCCAGGCTTTGCTGTTCCAAAACCGCCGGGGTTTTGCCATTCGCATACAGTGTTCCTCCTGCAAGTGGATCCCGGAGTGTAAGCATTGTGATGTCACCCTGATCTACCATAAGAAATTCAATGAATTGCGATGTCATTACTGCGGTTATGCAGAGCCGGCCCCACCTGTTTGTCCTGAATGTGGAAGCCCTGACCTGAAGATGATCGGGTTCGGGACCGAGAAGATCGAAGAGGATCTTGCCTTGCTGATGCCTGGGACGATCATCCGCCGGTTGGACCTCGATATCGCCAGAAGCAAGCAGGCCTATCACAAGATCATTGATGAGTTCGACGAAGGAAAAACAGATGTCCTGATTGGTACCCAGATGATCATCAAAGGGCTGAATTTTTCCAAAGTGAGCCTTACAGCCATCCTCAATGCGGATAATATGCTGAGTTTCCCCGACTTCCGTTCATGGGAACGAGCCTTTCAGTTGTTGATACAGGTTTCCGGAAGATCGGGAAGAATGGCCGGCGAAGGTATGTTCATCATCCAGACCTTCAAGGTCAACCATCCGGTGATCAAAACATTTCTTTCCGGTGATTATCACGATTTTTTCAAACATCAGCTGGAAGATCGCAGAAAATACCTCTACCCGCCCTATTACAGGTTGATCCGGCTTCGGCTTCGCCACAAGGATCCAAAGATCCTTGAACAGGGATCCAGCCTGCTTGCAAAGGAATTACGCAGTTATCTGGGAAAACATGTGCTGGGTCCGGAATATCCGGTTATTTCAAGGATCAGGGATTATTACATCCGGCATATCCTCATCAAGATGGAGAGAGATAGCGCGATGGTCACCGTAAAAAAGAAAATCCAGGAATCCATCAGGCAGTTCCTGAAAGAAAACAGCAAAAAGCATATCCTCCTGGATATTGATGTCGACCCTCAATAGCGGTCATTGCTTTTTCTTGCGGACGATCAGGTAGATGTCTTCTGAATCTTTCTTCATCCGGTGTACTTCCCGTGCATACCGTTCCTGCTCTACAGAATCGGTGGAAAGCAGATGAATTGATTGTTTGTCTTTAGCGATCTCGTCCTCGAGGAATTGTTTTTCCTGTTCCACCCCTTTCAGTTCCCGATGGAGTTTCAGCCTGTTCAGGAGGCTGTCGCGATCCAGAAAAATGATCAACACCAGGAATATCAGGGTTGCAAGCGTGTATCTGTTTAGGAGAAAGCGGAGTATCGACCGGAAGTTCATAATCTATTTCAATTGTTTGGGGATGATAATCAGGCTGATTTCAGAAGGGGATGAAAAAACAGATTCCCATTGATCGGTTTTGAAGGTAATTCCAACAACACCGGCGGTGGGCAGGTAGTCAATTTTTCTTTCCAAAAAACGATTGGCAAACATGGTGATGGATGGGTTATGCCCAACGATCATCAGGGTGTTGATGTGATCGGACAGATCATAGAACAGATCTTCGTAATCGGCCACCGATCCTTCATAGAGCATCTTTTCCTGCCTGATCTCATCTTCGGTAATGCCAAACTGATTCGCAATGATGAGGGATGTTTCATAGGTCCTTTTTGCCGGACTGGTGATCAGCAGGTCGATCTTCACTTGTTTTTCCAAAAGGACATCGATCACTTTCCGCATCCGCTTGATTCCTTTCTCGAGTAATGGTCGCTCGAAATCAGAATTCGCAACATCTTCCCATGATGATTTGGCATGCCGGACCAGGAAAAGCTCTTTCATCTCTACGTTAATAGGCAAAAAGCGGGAAGCCGGCCATCATTTGATGTACGCGTTGTTTCACCGATTCAATGACCCCTTCATTTTCAATATTGGAGATTACCTCATCGATCATTTCAACGATCCCGGGCATGTGTTCTTCCTTCAATCCCCTGGTCGTTATGGCAGGTGTTCCGACCCGTAAGCCGGAGGTCATGAAGGGAGAGCGGGAATCAAAAGGAACCATGTTTTTGTTTACCGTGATATCGGCCTTCACCAGGGTGTTTTCCACCTGTTTGCCGGTGATTTCAGAGAACTTCTTCCTTAGATCGATCAGCATCAGGTGGTTGTCGGTACCACCGGAAATCACATGATATCCTTTTTCGACAAAGGATTTCGCCATGACGGCGGCATTCTTTTTAACCTGGATCACATAATCCTGGTAAGCAGGGGAGAGGGCTTCGAAGAAAGATACGGCTTTGGCGGCGATGACATGTTCCAACGGCCCGCCCTGGATGCCTGGAAACAAGGCAGAATCAAGCACAGCGCTCATCATTTTGATCTCGCCTTTGGGTGTTTTGATGCCCAGCGGATTTGGGAAATCCTTGCCGATCAGGATCATACCACCGCGAGGCCCGCGAAGGGTTTTGTGGGTGGTTGTGGTCACAACATGGCAATGAGGCAGGGGATTGTTCAGCAATCCTTTGGCGATCAACCCGGCCGGATGGGCAATATCAGCCATCAACACAGCGCCGATCTTATCGGCAATAGCCCGCATACGGACATAGTCCCAGTCACGGGAGTATGCGCTGGCGCCTGCAATGATCAGCTTGGGGTTCTCCCGCATGGCTACCTCTTCCATCTTGTCGTAATTGATCGTTCCGGTCTCTTGATCAACCGTATAGGCCACCGGTTTGTACAGGATACCGCTGGAGTTTACAGGCGATCCGTGCGACAGGTGTCCCCCATGCGACAGGTCGAGTCCCATGAATTTATCCCCGGGTTTCAGTATGGCCAGTAATACAGCCATGTTGGCCTGAGCACCGGAATGGGGCTGAACATTGGCCCATTCTGCACCAAAAAGTTGTTTGGCACGGTCGATGGCAAGCTGTTCCGATTGATCCACATGCTGACAACCGCCGTAATACCTTTTACCAGGATAACCTTCAGCATATTTATTGGTCAGCACCGAGCCCATGGCTTCCAGCACTTGCCGGCTGACAAAATTTTCGGATGCGATAAGTTCAATGCCATTCGTCTGGCGGGCAATTTCTGCGTCAATGATTTTGAAAAGTTCAGTATCCCTGTTCATATTTTTTAATTTAAAAGTTCGTTATCATCAAGAAATAAAGAGATATGCAAAGTTACAATTTATTTAGATCGCAGGGAATCCCATTGGATAATCCTTCGTAAGTTTGTGGTGCATGGGAACACCGAAAGTTGTAAGTATCGGATTATGGATTTGCCTGGCTTTCTTTACCTGGTGGAACCCGCTTCCTATCCTTGCACAACTTGTTGTGACGGGGAATGACACCATCAACCCGGGCGTACCGGTTACCCTGTCGATGCAATATGGTACTCCTGGAATAGGTATTGACCTGTCGGACGATGGGATTGCCGGTCCATTGCCCATTGGATTTGACTTCACCTATTTTGGCAATATATATGACGAGTTCTTCATCGGCGCCAACGGATTCATTAGCTTTAGCCCAAATGCCAACGCCAAGGGAACACGTGATGCTTTTCCCATACCGAATAACGCCGACTTCAACCCCAAAAACTGCATACTGGGACCTTTTCAGGATTATAACCCGGAGCAATTTGGAAGTCCGTTTATCTTTTATGTCACCCTGGGCGAACCTCCTGCTCGTCGTCTGGTTGTCTATTGGTGCCAGATGCCGATGTACCAATGCCTGACGACATTTGTCACTTTTCAGATCGTCTTGCACGAATCCACCAATGTTATTGAAAACCATCTGATCATGAAACCGGCATGCGATGAATGGCTGGGAAATAGAGCCACCCAGGGCTTACAGAATGCCAATGGATTCACCGGTTTCGCTGTCCCCGGACGCAATGCCACCTCCTGGAACGCTGAAAGGGAAAGCTGGAGATACCTCCCGGTAAGCAACGACAGCTTCCGGATCATCACCATTCCATTCCATCCGGAGGATGTTGTGGGAGGGGATAAGATCATGTTTACCTGGTACGCAGAGGGAGAGCCCATTGGTAATCAACCGGAGATCATGGTTGCTCCGGATTTCACCGGCGACTATGTGGCGGAGGTGGAACTTTGTGGCTCGTTGGTCTATCAGGATACCGTACGCATCCTGGTGATCCCCTTTATCCCTAACGCCTTTACCCCTAATGGAGATGGATTGAACGACTATTTCAGGATACTTGGGTTGCCTCCGGAAAACATCACCCGGTTCAACCTGGAGATATATAACCGATGGGGAGAGTCCGTCTTCCAGACCCATCAGATCGATCAGGCCTGGGATGGACAACACAATGGTAAAGCCTGCCCCGCCGGCGTGTATGCCTGGGTGATCTATTATGAAGATGGGAAAAAGGCGAAAGTTACCAACCGTGGAACCATAACCCTCATTCGGTAATTTCAACCGTTTTTCGTACCTTTGCGCATCAATTTTGAAAACTATGAAACTTGATCCGGAAAAGTTTCAGGGAGAAGGGTTTACATACGATGATGTCTTGCTGGTGCCCGATTATTCTGATCTGCTGCCCAGGGACGTGGACGTTTCCACGCTCCTAACAAAGAATATCAAACTCAATATCCCCATCGTTTCTGCTGCCATGGACACCGTCACTGAATCGATCATGGCCATCGCCATGGCTCAGGAAGGAGGGATCGGTGTGTTGCACAAAAACATGTCAATTGCGGATCAAGCGATAGAAGTCAAGAAGGTAAAACGGGCCGAAAACGGGATGATCCTCGACCCGGTTACCATTCATCAGGAAGCCAGGGTGAGCGATGCCCTGAACCTGATGAAAGAGAATAATATCGGTGGAATTCCAGTGGTTGGCCGCGATAACCAATTGGTGGGAATTGTCACCAACCGGGATCTCCGCTTTGAGCGTTCCCTCAACCGGCCGGTAGCGGAAATCATGACCAAAAAAGTGATTTCGGTGACCGAATTCACCGACTTTGAAAAGGCAGAAGATATACTTCAACAGTATAAAATTGAGAAACTTCCCGTTGTTGATAAAAGTAATAAACTGATCGGCCTCATCACTTATAAGGACATCATCAAGATAAAAGCCAGACCCAATGCCTGCAAGGATAGCCTGGGCCGTCTTCGTGTCGCCGCAGGCGTCGGCGTTACCCATGACGTAATGAGCCGGGTGGAAGCCCTTGTCAGGGAAAATGTCGACGCAATTGTTGTTGACACAGCCCATGGGCATTCGAAAGGGGTGATCGATACCATCCGGAAAGTGAAGGCCGCTTACCCGGAACTCGATCTGATTGCAGGAAATATCGCCACGGGAGAGGCTGCCAGGGCGCTTGTGAAAGCCGGCGCGAATGGCGTGAAAGTGGGAATTGGCCCGGGTTCTATCTGTACTACGCGGGTGATTGCCGGCGTTGGAATTCCTCAACTCTCAGCCATCTATGATATCAGCCGGGCATTAAAGGGTACTGAAACGCCCATCATCGCCGATGGCGGGGTGAGATATACAGGCGATATTGCCAAGGCCATTGCAGCCGGGGCACATTCGGTGATGATCGGTTCCTTGTTTGCCGGGGTTGATGAATCACCTGGCGAAACGATCATCTTCGAAGGAAGAAAATTTAAGACTTACCGCGGCATGGGTTCCATCGAGGCCATGCAGAAAGGCTCCAGGGATCGATATTTCCAGGATGGCGAAGAAGACACCGGGAAACTGGTCCCCGAAGGTATTGTTGGCCGGGTACCCTATAAAGGATCACTCTCCGAGGTCATCTTCCAGATGGTCGGTGGCTTACGGGCAGGAATGGGATATACCGGCAGCAGCAATATTCCATCCCTGCAAAAAGCAAAATTCATCAAAATTACACATGCAGGCGTGGTGGAAAGCCATCCGCACGATGTTACCATCACCCGCGAAGCACCCAATTACAGCAGATAAAACAATGATAACCATAATAATACAATAATTTTTATGAAAAGCCAGAAACAACTTCTCCTTCTTCTTTGCCTCTTTGTATCATGCTTGCTGTCGGCACAGAAACCGGATGATCCGGTGCTGATGACCATCGCAGGAAAAACCGTGACAACCTCGGAATTCATGAATGTTTACAGGAAGAACAACGTCAAGGGAACAGTGATCGATAAAAAAACTTTGGAAGAATACCTTGATCTGTACATCAACTTCAGACTCAAGGTGAAACAAGCTGAAGACCTGGGATTGGATACCCTTCCATCTTTCAGTAAAGAACTCAAAGGATATCGGGAACAACTGGCACGTCCGTACATGTCGGATGAAGAAACAACAAACCAACTCCTTCGCGAAGCGTACGAGAGAATGAAATACGACCTCCGTGCCAGCCATGTATTTATCAAATTGAAATCCGATGCCTCTCCTGAAGATACCCTGGCTGCTTATAAGAAGATTGCCGACGCCCGGGAGCGGATCATCAAGGGAGAACCTTTTGAGAAAGTGGTGATGGAGGTATCGGAAGATCCTGCCTCCAAAGACCGGGAAGCAACACCCAACCGCCCACCAATGAAAGGCAACAAAGGTGATCTTGGGTTCTTTACCGTATTTGACATGGTCTACTCGTTTGAAACATCAGCTTACACAACACCCATTGGGCAAATCTCTCCCATTGTGAGATCTGACTACGGGTATCATATTTTGAAAATGACCGATAAGATTGAGGCGCTGGGAAAGGTGACCGTGGCGCATATCTACCTGAAGTTTCCGGATAAAGCCACCAAAGAAGATTCCGCCGGACGCTCTCTCCGGATCGATAGCATCTACCGGAAATTACAATCCGGTGAAGACTTTGCCGTTCTCGCTAAAAAATATTCTGATGATAAAGGTTCAGCCGAAAATGGTGGCATATTGCCGAAATTCGGCGTAAACAGAATGGTGCCGGAATTTATTCTCGCTATTGTGAGCCTGAAGAATGAAGGTGATTACACCCGTCCGGTTCTCACCCCCTATGGGTGGCATATCATCAAGTTGAAGGAAAGAAAAGCAACAGGAACCTTTGATGAAGAGAAAAACACTCTCCGTCAACGGATATCCAAAGATGTTCGCTCTGATAAAAGCAGAAAAGCCGTGATCGCCATGGTCAGAAAGAAGTTTGAATTCAGGGAAAACCTCTCTGCCCTGGAGCCATTTTATACGCTGGTTGATACAACCATCTTCCAGGCTCAATGGGACCCCAAGAAGGCGGAAGGGTTAAATAAGGTTTTATTCCAGATAGGAGACCAGGTCTTTGCACAAAAGCAATTTGCCGACTACCTCGGAAAAAAACAAACAAAAAGGGGGAAGGAAGACATCCGGGCATACGTCTCCCGCAACTATAAAACCTTCCTTGAGGAAAACCTCTTCTCTTTCTATGATTCAAAACTGGAAGATCTTTATCCCGAATTTCGCGCCCTTGTAAAAGAATACCGCGATGGGATCTTATTATTTGATCTGACTGACCAAAAAGTGTGGTCGAAGGCTGTGAAAGATACCACCGGACTGAAAAACTTCTATGAACAAAACAAAGGCAACTACATTTGGGATGAAAGACTGGATGCAGAGATATTCACCGTGAAAGATCCAAGTATCCTTCCGGCTTTGAAAAAAACACTGCAGAGTGGACTGAAACAGGAGGATATCCTGTCGCAATATAATATCGACTCGGTTCAGAAGATCAAGGTCGAAGTTGGCAAATACAGCCGCGGTGACAATAAAAATATCGATGAGATCAAATGGATGAAAGGGGTTTCTCAGGAGATTCCTTCCGGAAATACAACCATCCTCATCAGGGTCAACCGTATCCTTCCTCCTCAAATCAAGACATTGCAAGAAGCCCGGGGATTGATCACTGCTGATTACCAGAATGCCCTGGAAAAGGAATGGATCAACCAATTGAAAGCAACTTACCCGGTCACTGTCAATAAAGAGGTGTTCAACAATTTGAAATAGTTCACCTGCCAAGATGTTGAAAATTAATTATTTCCCTGGCCTGATCCTGATCGGCATGCTGATGTATTCCTGCTCGCTGCTCGATAAGGGCAAACAGGAAAATGCCCTGGCTAGGGTGAATGGTGAATATCTTGAAATCAATGACCTTGCCGGTATCGTCCCTGCCGGAACCTCCCGGGAAGATAGCCTCCTGATCACCAGGAATTACATTGACAAATGGGTCCGCGACAGGTTAATGCTTCAACATGCCATAAACAACCTGAACAAAGATCAGATCTCCTTCGAAAGACAACTCGAAGAATATAAAAATTCCCTCATAACCTACACATATGAGTCAGAATTGATCCGGAAAAACCTGGATACCATTGTTTCAGACCAGGAAATGGAAGCCTACTACAACCAGAACCCGGATCAGTTTCTGCTGAGAAATAATATTGTCCGGGTAAAATATATAAAGGTCGACAGCCGTTCAAAAGGGATACCCCAATTGCGTCGGCTCATGGCTTCCAATCGACCAAATGACAGCATCCAATTACTCGAAATGTGTGACAGAAGCGCCATGGATTTTTCCCTCGACGATCGCGAATGGGTCGCTTTTGACGACCTGGCATCCAAAGTCGGAATTGAAACGTACGACCAGGAAAACTTCCTGAGGAACAACCGGATTGTCGAACAAAAAGATACCCTTTATACCTGGTTGCTCAATTTTACAGACTTCAAAACCCGGCAGGATATATCCCCCTTGAGTTTTGAAAAGGGAAAGATCAAAACAGTGATCCTGAATAAGCGAAAAGTCCATTTGATCCAAAAGATCCAGCAGGAGTTTTATCAGGAAGCCTTGAATAACAATGACTTTGAAATATATAAACGATGAAGTATCTTTCACCCTGGATATGGTCCGTCGCACTATTTTTCGCATCCTTTTCTCCACTGATGTCTCAGGATATCATTGTAGATGAAATTGCGGCGGTTGTTGGCGGTCATATCATCCTGGAATCGGAACTCGAGATCCAGTTTCAACAGATCAAATCACAGAATCCCCTGAAGGAAGCTCCATACACGCTCAAGTGTAAATTGCTGGAAGCGATGCTGTTTCAGAAACTCCTGCTCAACCAGGCTGAGCTCGATAGCGTTCAGGTTACAGACGCACAGGTAGACTCAGAAATGGATCGCCGTCTCCGGTATTTCATTTCCCAGATCGGCAGCCAGGAAAAACTGGAGGAATATTACCAGAAATCTATCACCGAAATCAAATCAGAACTTCGGCAAAGCATCAAGGAGCAGATCATGGAGGAAGAGATACAACGGAAGATTACAAAGGATGTAAATGTCACTCCCAGTGAAGTACGGAGCTATTTCAAAAAAATTCCCCGAGATAGTATTCCTTTGATCAACTCTGAAATGGAAATTGGAGTCATTTCGAAAATCCCACTTATCACAGAGGAAGAAAAGAAAGAGACCAGGAATCGGCTGAATCAGCTCAGGGAAAAGATTTTAAAAGGGGAGAGCTTCAATACCATGGCTGTTTTGTATTCTGAAGATCCGGGTTCTTCCAGCCAGGGAGGGGAGCTGGGATCAACCGGGCGTGGAATTTTCCATCCTGCTTTTGAGGCTGTAGCCTTCAGACTTAAACCCGGTGAGATATCGGAAGTGGTGGAGACGCCGGATGGCTTCCATATCCTTCAACTGATCAACAGAAAAGGTGAATATGTAAATGTGCGTCATATCTTATTACGGCCAAAAGTATCTGCAAACAGCCTGGAACGGGCTCAAAAAACACTCGATAGCATTGCCCGGCTGATCAAGCTGGATTCCATCTCATTTGCTGATGCGGTAAAAAAAATCTCCGATGACCCAAGTAAGAATAACAATGGGATGCTGGTAAACCCGGCCACCGGAAATAGTCGTTTTGAAACAGATGCGATGGACACCAAAATGTTCTATGTCATCGATAAACTGCAGGTTGGAGAGATCTCAAAACCGGTTATGGTAACCAACGACAAGGGCCGGGAAGAAATGCGGTTGTACTATCTGAAAAGCCGCTCCAAACCACACCGGGCAAACCTGGATGACGACTATTCCAGGATCAGTGAATGGGCCATGGAGAAGAAAAAAGACGAAGTAGTGGGAAACTGGATAAATGGTAAATCTGCAAGAACATATATCAATATTCACCCCCGTTATAAGGACTGTAAGTACCGCTGGAGTTGGAAATTGTCGTAAACTGAAAGGAAATACCGCTATGTTTAAATCTGATGTCGAAGCTGTCGATGCCTTTGTTGATAAATACCGGTTACTGAAGAACGAAATTGCCAAAGTGATCGTCGGTCAGGATGAGATCATCCAACACCTGGTGATCTCCATCTTTTCCCGTGGGCATTGCTTGTTGGTTGGTGTTCCCGGGCTGGCTAAGACACTGATGGTAAACACCCTTTCAAAAGTTCTGGGACTCTCATACAGCCGGATACAATTCACTCCCGACCTGATGCCCTCTGATATCATCGGAACTGAGATCCTGGATGAAAACCGGAAATTCCGCTTCATCAAAGGACCGGTGTTTGCAAATATTATCCTGGCAGATGAGATCAACCGGACTCCTCCGAAAACCCAATCTGCCCTGCTGGAGGCGATGCAGGAAAAAGCGGTGACGGTGGCCGGCGTCTCTTATGTGTTGGAAGAGCCATTCTTTGTCCTGGCTACCCAGAACCCCATTGAACATGAAGGGACCTATCCGCTGCCTGAAGCCCAGCTTGACCGGTTCATGTTCAATGTGTGGCTTGACTATCCCCAATTCAAGGAAGAGATCGATATTGTAAACCGGACAACCATAGACGCCGACCCCGATCCGAAAAAGATACTGACATCCGAAGAGATCCTCTATTTTCAGCATCTCATGCGCAAAATTCCGGTAGCGGATAATGTGGTCAACTACGCAGTAACCCTGACATCTAAAACGCGACCCGGGAACCCGGACTCACCGGAGGTCACGAAAAAGTACATCACCTGGGGCGCCGGTCCCCGGGCATCCCAATACCTGATCATTGGCGCCAAAACACATGCGGCTGTTAACGGGAAATACTCTCCCGACATCGAAGATGTAAGAGCCGTAGCCATCCCCATCCTCCGTCACCGAATCCTCAGAAACTACAAGTCAGAAGCCGATGGCGTGAGCGTGGAGGAGATCATCAGGGAGTTGGTAAAGTAATTTATTTCTTAGAATAGAAAGTGTAGTATGCGGATTGACCTTGATTCAAGACTAAGGTTCAATTCCCAAAATTAAAAGTGGAACAGGTGGGTTATTTCTGCCGTGCCTGAGGATGTTGTAAACTTCTCCTTCATAGTATGCAACCCCACTACTCATTTGCGATTGCATCTTCTTAGTAGGTAAAACCTCAACGCCTAAGTTGATTATTCCGCCTGAATAGAAAAGAAGATGCTTGACAAACAAATCGAATGCAACAAAGGCGTATTTCCCGAATTGAACTTCAACAGCAATTTGTTCTTTTACAAAATCAGTCTGTTTGTATGATGAAATTGGCTCCTTTATGCCATTTGAGATCAGGAATTCCTTTTGTTTGGTATAAGGCAGATTGATTAGTTCCGGTAGAAGTCTTTGTTCTGTCGTAATATAGTAACGATACCTTGTTTCATGCCAACCAAGCCTGTTGAATTTTTCATTAAATGTCTTGTTAAGGTTAATCGGACTATAAAGCACCTTCCCGGTCATCGTCTTTTCCTTGCTAACTTTTGTCAGAAACGTAGAAGCATCAATACTTTCAATGATCCCAACTACCTCGTTATATAGCGTTTTATGATGTACGATTAAGTATTCCTCTCCGTTCAGATGGGAATATTTTTTTTTCGATTTTCATTCCTTTATGATATTATTGCTGGTTTCAATTAACTCTAATTGTATCCATTCTTTTGGGAATTGGGCGAGCTTGTCTTTTTCTTTTGGCTTATGGATTGGCTTAGTGATTGGTCTTGTTTTAAGATTTCCATCTTTTAAGTCCCGGACTCTCTTTTCGGCAATTTGACAGTATTCTTTTTCTTTCTCAATTCCCATTCCATTCCTGTTGTTTTTTATTGCCCCAATGACTGTTGTACCAACTCCCATGAATGGGTCCAAAACCCAACTGCCTTCATTTGTCAAGGCTAAAACACAGCGTTCAACTAACTCAATAGGAAATTGGCAGGGATGTGTTGTTTTCTCAGGGTGATTTGATTTGACATTTGGAATATTCCACATGGCTTTTTCCCAGTCTTGTTCGAGAATTTGCCAAATATCGCTTGGATTTTTGCCAAGATGATTACCTGATGGTTGTCCTTTTTTTGGTCCCTTAAAATGTAGCTTACCTGGATATTTTGCTGGGACTCTAACTCTGTCAAGATTAAAAATGTAATCGTCTGTCTTGCTAAACCAAAGAACTGACTCGTAACGGCCACTGAAACGATTACTCGCGTGCAGTCCATGACCGAAATACCAAATAATACGATTACGGAGCTTGAATCCGAGTCTTTTGAAAATTTGGTAATAGTATATATCGAGAGGGAAAACTTCTCCTTTGTCAATATAATTGCCAACTTGCCAACAGAGATTTCCTTCGTAAGAAAGGACTCTCACAAGTTCTGAAATAATTTCTTCTTGTGTTTCAAGATATTTTTCAATACTCGTCTTTGTTTCATAAGACTTACCAATGTTATAAGGTGGTGAAGTTAAAATTAGATCGAACCTGTTATCTTCGATTCTTTTAAGTATTGTTAAGCAATCTCCGTTTAGAATTGAATAATGAATGTCCGGGTTGATATAATCAAATAACGGCTCTTTTGCTTTCATATGACATTTTTAGGATCAAAATCAAAATTACTCCAATTATCTTTTCCTTCTCCTTAAAGTAGCCGAAAGTTATCAACTGTTTGGCTTGGAGGTGTATGATGCGAACCTTGCCATGGAATATGTATTAATAAATCACCTCAACAAATTGAAATAGGAAACCTTCATTCTTTATTTGAATAAATCCGAACGATATTCAGCATCACCTCAACGGCTTTCTCCATCTCCTCCACAACAGCGAACTCATATTTTCCGTGAAAGTTGTGCATTCCGGCAAACAGGTTCGGACAGGGCAACCCCATGAATGAAAGCCGGGCACCATCGGTACCTCCGCGTATCGGGATGATAACCGGCTCAATGCCTGCCATGACCATGGCTTTTTGGGCATTCTCAACCACGTGAAATTCCGGTTCGACTTTTTCCCGCATGTTGAAATATTGATCCTTGAGTTCCAGCGTGAACGGCTGTCCGGAATACTTTTGGTTCATCAAATCTACGCAACTCTGAAAATACCGCTTCTTCGATTCGAAAAGCGATTTATCATGATCCCTGAGGATATATTGCAAAAACGCCTTTTCCACAGAACCTTCGAATTTCACCAGATGAAAAAAGCCTTCATATTTTACTGTCGATTCCGGCCGTTGGTGAACTGGTAGAAGGGCGTTGAATTCCATGCCCAACAGGATGGCATTCACCATTTTGTCTTTGGCATATCCCGGATGGATGTTGTTTCCCTGAATGTTCACCTTGGCCCCGGCAGCGTTGAAATTTTCATATTCAATCTCACCCATGCCGCCACCATCAATGGTATAGGCTAAGTCAGCGCCGAACTTCTTCACATCAAAGAAATCAACCCCCCGGCCAACCTCTTCATCCGGTGTAAATGCCACCCGGATCGCGCCATGTTCAATCTCGGGATGAGCAGCCAGGTATTCAACCAAGGCCATGATCTCTGCAACCCCGGCTTTATCATCGGCCCCCAGCAGAGTGGTTCCATCTGTTGTTACCAGGGTTTGACCGATGTGATGCTTCAGATCAGGGAATGTGGCCGGACTGAGAATGATAGTACCTTCCGGATCAAGCGGAATATCTCTCCCATCATACTTTTTTACAATCCTGGGTTTTACATTATCGCCAGGCATCTCGGGACTTGTATCGACATGCGCAAGGAATCCAATAACAGGAACTTTCTTTTTGGTGGTTGCAGGCAGTGTAGCCATGACGTAACCATGATCATCCATCACAGCATCTTTCAGCCCGATATGTTGTAATTCTTTTAAAAGTAATTTGAGGAAATCCTTTTGCTTTTCAGTACTTGGATACTCCTTCACATCCTCTTTCGATTGGGTATCTATCATAACATACCTGAGGAATCGATCAAGCGGTTTTTCCATATGATGAGTGCGTATTAATCTGTTTCTTTTGCTTTCAGTGTGCTCCAAACCATGAATCCGCATAGCATCAGGAATAAAATCCCCAGAAATCCACCCAGCAGGGAAGCCAGGAAAACCTGGTAGAACTTCGCTTCCAGGTTCAGGATGTAACGCGCAGGCAAGGTAAAAACAGCACCGGCTACGATCAGCCCGGAACTGGCGCCAATCGACTGGATGATGACATTTTCTCCCAGTGCATTCATTCTCCCGATGATGCCTGATATTCCAACGGCCGGAATAGCTATCGGGATAGCTGCTTCAAATACCTGACCGATCTTCAGCCCAAGGTAGACCGCCGCAGCTAAGAAAATAACCGCCATTATCAGGCCCATCATCACCGACCAGACATTGACTTCCGGATAGATCCGGTCGGGCAGCATGACCGGTTGATAGGTTTCTCCGTCTTTTATTTCTCTGTAGGCATTTTCAGGAAACCCTTCCGTTTTGCGGATTTGATGTTCGCTCATAGGTTATCCGATTTTTGTCTGCAAGGTAAACAGAATTTGTGGAACCGGTTTTTTCGTCCTGATCCTCCATTTTTTGAAAAAAACCCATCCAAAAACTCAATTTCCCGCAGTTTTTCAAAAGGGGTCGTTTTTTTTGTGGTTGCCACTCCATTTTCTTAATAACAAGATATTCAATCAATTAACGTAAAAAAAATTTGGGAGCATTCCGGAAATCCGGAATAAAAAAAAACGGAAATCCCCAATTGACAGACGAATATTTTTATATTACCTTTACCGTGCAGTTGCCTCTTTGTCTTCATAACTAAGAAACCTGCCGGAGAAAGAGTTTTCACATTGCAGTTTTTCATGGGATTATGCAGTGTTCTTTCACCCCACCCGGCGGGTTTTCTTATTTCATATCCCGGTATTGAAGAAAAAAACTGTTCTCCGACAGATGACCTTTTTGCTTTTTTCCGATTAAGCAGTATAACGTTCTATTGAGATGGTTGGTTTGAGGGGGTTGATTTCGATTCTGCTGGCTTTACATCTGTCGGCTGGAGCAGGCAACGGACTTGTGATCTCCGGCGGCAGGCCTGCCGGACTGGGCAATGCAGTGGTGGGTTTGGTTGATTTCTGGGCAGTCAGGAACAATCAGGCGGCCATGGCTGAATGGAAAAGCATTTCTGCAGGTGTATATTATGAGAACCGGTTTCTGATGAACGAGTTGTCAGTGAAAGCAGCTGCGCTTGTGATACCAAGCAGGCTGGGTTCTTTCGGCCTTTCATTCAGCAATTTCGGGTTTTCGCTTTACAATGAAACCATTGCAGGTCTTGGTTATGCCAGAAGGTTTGGCCGGTATTTGTCGGTTGGTGTGCAACTGGACTACCTCCGTACACACATTGGTGAAGGTTATGGAAACCGGAACCTGATCACCTTCGAGGTGGGGTTGCTTGCTCATCCTGGCCGGAAAATGACCATTGGTGTCCACGTCTACAGCCCGTATCCTGTCAAGATGGTACGCGGTGGAAAAGAAACAATCCCCACCACCATTCGCATGGGCGGCGTTTATCAATGTTCGTCAAAGATTCTGATCACTGTCGAAGCCGAAAAAGAGTTAAAAGAAAAAGCCAGGCTGAAAGCCGGTCTGGAATTCCATGCCGCAAAGCCGCTGAGCCTGCAGGTCGGGGCTTCATCATCCCCGGGAATGATCTTCTTTGGGGTAGGCCTGCACCTCTCAAGATTGGATTTTCACCTGGCCTCATCCTACCATCCTGTACTGGGGTATTCCCCGCAAGCTTCCCTGGTTTTTCAAATCTCCCGGAAAAACTGATGCGCAAACAGATCCTGGTATCCCTGATGTGTTGCCTGGTGACCGCACAAACCTGGTCTCAGGTACAGGAAGGCGAAGAAACCTTGCCTGTTCTCACAGAACAGATACAGGAAAACTACCTGAATCAAAATCAGGAAACAGAGACCATTCCTGACATAAGTTACCTGACAGATGACCGGCATTTCCAGTTATCGCATGCGATCGATCTGAATCGTGCAGAAACTGCAGATCTGGAAAAGCTCGGATTTCTCTCTGACCGGCAGATCGAACAGATCATTCAATATAGGGTGAAGAACAATCGGTTTATCTCCTTGTATGAATTGGGGTATGTTGAGGGACTTGATTCATCGGTAATTCAGCGTTTGTTGCCTTATGTGAAGGTGGGAAAGCAAACAGATCCCAAAGGATTTAAATTCCGAAAACCGGGATCAGGCGGTTTTGGCTATTTCTTATATCGCTATTCCCAGGTGCTGGATCCGCAGAAAGGATACACCCTTGCAGGTGATAGCGGCGGATATTTGGGTGATCCGCAAGCGTATCATTTTCGCTTGTTATTAACCCCTTGTGATCGGATCAGCTTTGGCCTCAGCGGGAGCAAGGATCCGGGAGAACGGTTTTTCCGGGGAGATCAAAAGCAGGGATTTGATTCCTATGCCGGCTTCCTGATGATTGAACCCCCTGGTGTCGTGAAAAGAGTGATTATCGGCAATTACCGTGTCCAAACCGGCCAGGGGCTGAACCTGGGAACCGGTTCGCTCTTTTTCAATCCCCAGGATCCGCTGACCTATCGAAAAACAGGAAGCCATCTTCACCCTTCCATGTCCACCAACCCTGCGTATTCTTTCAATGGTGTGGCGGCCCAGGGAAGGTATGGGTGGATTGAAATGACAAGCTTTTTTTCCTATCGAAAAAGAGATATTAACGGAGCTTTGGAGGACTCAACCGGGCATTTGTTGACGTTTTCTTCTTTTGATGACTCAGATGACCACCGAACCGAAAGTGAAATCGCTTCCCGGCGAAAAGTCAGGGAGATAGTTTACGGAGGAAATCTTCGGTTCCGGGCTGATTGGTTCAACATTGGCGGGACTTGCACCAGGATGTCTATGAGCCTTCCCATTACTCCGGAGGATGAGATGTACAAGACATTTGCTTTCCGGGGGCCGACCCAGACAAATTACGGGATGGACATTTCAGCCATATGGAAAAGCCTGGTTTTCTACGGGGAGGTTTCTCATTCCCACCATGGATCAACGGCCTGGCTTGCAGGTTTGAATATTCAACCGGATGCAGACCTGGTTTGCAGTATCCTGTTCCGGAATTATCCACCTGCTTATCACAACCTTTTTGGGAGCGCCTATGGGGCTCAGCAGACTAATAATAATGAGAGCGGGTTTTTAACAGGCGTTCGCTGGCGGGTACATCAAACGGTAATACTTTCGGCCAGTTGCGATGTCTACCATCATCCCTCGTTAAAATACCGAACGCATGGTTCCTCTTCGGGAAGAGTCATGACATGCGAAGGTATCTTCGGTCGGCCGGACCATCAATTCCTGGTGCGATACCGATTCCTGGAGAGTGAGATCAATGAGTCATCGGAAACACCCCGCATCAATTATCCCATCAAGCAGCAGCGCCAGCAAATCCGTTTCCATTTTTCTTACACTGTTTTGCCGGGAATCATTTTCAAAGACCGGCTCGACATTCGGATCAACCGAAAGTCTGGCGATAACAGACATTACGGATATCTGCTTTACCATGATATCCAGTATCGTCCGGAAACATTTCCTTTCATGCTGGCAACAAGATTTGCCTTGTTTGATACCGATACCTGGGATGAACGGATGTATGCCTATGAAAATGACCTGTTGTTTGCTTTCAGTGTACCGGCCTTGTATGACAAAGGGATACGGTGCTATCTTTTGTGTAAGGTAACATGCTTCAGGCGGCTGGATTTATGGCTCAAATATGCCAGAACATGGTACACCGATAAAAAAAGTGTTGGAAGCGGACTGGATGAATCGGAAGGGAATGTGCGGTCAACGGTTGCGGTACAGATGCGTTTCAGGTTTTGATATGAGACTGACTAAGAATAAGCCGCTCATTTGGTTTGAAATGTTCCCAAGGAAAGTTTCAGTAGTTTAATAATCAAATAGATAGCGGCAAGAGTAAGAATAATGGTTGCACCTGAAGGGATATTCACCGCATATGATACATATAATCCGATAACAGACCCGATAAAGGCGAAGAGAATCGACCACAGGATCATTTTCCCGAACCGATTGGTGAACAATCCGGCTATAGCTTGAGGAATGGTGAGCATGGATATGACCATGATCACACCCACGACCCGGATACCAATCACAATGGTAAGGCTCACAAGCGAAATCATCAGGTAGTTGAGCAATTTCACCCTGATTTTATGGGTAGAAGCATACTCCTCATCAAAAGCGATGAAGAGGATCTGCTTGAAAAGTATCAGGAAGATCAGGAACAGGGTGAAAGTGATTAACCCCATCAGCAAAAGATCCTGCAAGCTAACCGTCAGGATACTTCCGAAGAGGAAGCTCATAAGATTGGAAGCATAACCGGGAGTCAGAAAAATAAAGACGATGCCGATGGCCATCCCGATGGTCCAGAGAATTCCGATTGCTGAATCCTGCCGGATATCTGCTTTTTTGGAAAGCACCTCAATACCGAAAGCAGAGAGAAGTGCAAAAATGATGGCGCCAACCATCGGGTTCATGCCCAGAAAATAGGCCAACCCGATACCCCCAAAGGAGGCATGGGTGATACCGCCGCTCAGGAATACCATGCGCCGGGCCGTAATATACGTCCCGATAATTCCGCATGATAAACTTACCAGCAAGGCGGCCCACAAGGCATATTGATAGAATTGATACTGCAGGACATCCATCATGTTCAGTCTTTGTGGGAGCTCAATACCGTGTGTGGTACATCTCCATGGGTGATCAGCTGGATCGGGCAATTGTATTGAGCGAGCTGTTCCGGGGTGATGATGTTTGACCGGTGATAATGCAGGTTCCGGTTGATGCAGACAATCGACTTTACATAGGCGGAGATCGTTCCCACATCATGCGAAACCATCATGATAGTTACCGTATTATTCAGTTCCACCAACAATTCATAGAGGTCCTTTTCAAAACGGTTGTCAACAAAGGTACCCGGTTCATCCAGCACAAGCAAATGAGGGTCTGAAATGATCGCCCTGCCTAGTAATGCCCTTTGCAGTTGTCCTCCGGAAATCATTCCAACCGATTTATTCCTGAGATGGAGAATGCCCATCCGTTCCATGATGGATTCTGCCTTTTTTCGGTGTTCCCGATCAAACCGCACAAAAAACTTGTCTTTTGAGATCAGTCCTGACATCACCACTTCCCGCACTGTAATCGGAAACTTCCGGTCAATGGGGTTATTCTGCGGAAGATACCCAATCTCTGTCTCCAAATAACTCCGGATACTTCCCTGGATGGGTTTGAGCAGTCCCAGGATGATCTTCACAAGGGTTGTTTTGCCTCCTCCATTTGGACCAATCACCCCGATAAACGCCCCCTTTTCCACCACCAGGGAAACGTCCCGGAAGATGATCTCCTCACCATATCCGGCCGTAATGTGTTCCAACTCAAGTAGAGTGGCCATCTTAGTTCAGCGCGATAGATAGTTTTTCAGCAAGGTATAACAGGTTTTTCTCCAGGTTTTCTTCCAGCGGGTCAAAAACCACGAGTTCTCCCTTGATTTCTCTGGCCAGCGCCTCGGCGTTTCGCTCATCGAACTGACGCTGAACGAAAAGATGCCTGATCCCTTTCTCCCTGGCCATGTCTACCAAGCTTTTAAGGTGTGCTGCAGAAGGATTTTTTCCCTCTTCCTCCAATGCCAATTGATTCAGCCCGTACTGGCGGCTGAAATAGGCCAGTGCCGGATGAAAAACGATGAAATCATCCCTTTTCCTTTCCGCTAAACGTTTTCTGATTTTGACATCCAGGCTGTCCATGAGAGATAAGAACGTGGAGAGATTGGCGGTATAGCGTTCTTTGTTTGCAGGATCTTTTTCCTGAAGAGCAGAAGCAATTGTTTGAGCCATGATTTTGATCTCTTGCGGCCCGAGCCAGTAATGTGGATCTGTGCCGCCATGATGATCATCCCCTTGGATAAGTGAGAGGTTCTCAGAAAGATCGATGATGGAAAGTTGATTGTTAAGTCCTGAAATTTTTCCATTGATCCCATGTTCAAACTCCAGGTATCCATTGGCAAAATAGATGGCCGATTGCGCAAGATCCTTGACCTGCAAAGGACCGGGTTCATAAGTCTCAGGGCTTGAACCTGGCGGAACCAGCACATTGATATACCAGTCATTTCCGCCAATTTGCCTGACAAGGTATTTCTGTGGCTGAATGCTAACGGTTATGACTTTGGAATCACCTTGTTCAGGAGATGGTGAACATCCGGCGATCAATACTAAAAGAAGAAGTCCTGCGATCTGATGTTTCATATCTTGCAAATTGGAGAGCGAAGATAAACATTTTCAGATACAGGACTTCCATCCTGACTACACCGCCGGGATTTACCTGACGCGCTTTGGTTTCACTTCTTTTCCTTCAGTTTATTGAGCTTATCCATCCCTTTGAAATTCATCGACTTGGATAACTCCGAAACGGTGCTGAGGTCGATCAAACCGGTTATGCTTAAAGCGGCCATCTCCTTCCCAGACTTCATCAGCATCAGCAATTCGCTTAGCTTGCCTTTGGGTCCATCTTTGGCATAAAAAGTTACATCCTGGTCTTTCTCTTTGACCTGCATCAGAACTTTGTACGTGCCGAATGGAATGGCGGCGAGTGCTTCACTGTAGAGTTGTGAGACCGTATATTTGTTGGACGAATCGCGGTCGAAAGCAACCACTTTTAATCCTTCAAGCTGGTTCATGATCTCTCCGATCGCTTTATTGTCATTGTCCGTCTTCATACCTTTAAACATCTGGAACATCTCTTTGGAGATGACAACGGTGGTAAACCCGTCTTGTCCCATATATTTATCAAAGAATTTGTCGATTGGGCTTTGCCCCCTGACTCCTGCACCCAGCAGGAAAATGATCAGGAATGAAATGATTACACGTTTCATGGTTTTGTAGTATTGGTTATTTATCTAAGGTGTTTGGATGAAGGACTTTTGTTTCGCATTGATAGAAGGCCGATAACTTGTTCATGTGTTCAACTCCTTTGTTGAAAGCAGATAACTTGGAGGCCTGGTCAAGACCTTTGTTGAGGCTTGTAGAAATCAACAGCAAGGCTTGTTTGGTTTGAAGATAGGCCATTTCGGATTCCGCATCCGACCCGGATGAATCGGTCTGGAATGATTGGAAGAAATCTGTGTAAAACAGGACTCCTATCAGGATCAGGATACCGGCTGCAATCCCCATGATGGAATACATCTTTTTTCTGTTGAAGCCAATGGGCTTGATGACATCCTTTTCGATCTGTGCCATGATGGATTTTTCAAAGGTGTCATCCAGGGACTCTTCAGCACTTGCATGATAATAGCCAAATAACTCCTTGAATGCCACAAGTTCCTCAGGGACATCTTCTTGCGAAAAAAACGTGCGAAGTTGTTGTTCCTCTTCAAGGGTCGTTTCGCCGTCAAAATACTTTTTGATGAGGCCGTAAATCTCCTTTGTATTCATAACCTTCAATATCCCGCATCTGGATGACCATCTTTTGTTGTTCCGGCAATTGGCTGATGATCTGTTGGATGAATTTTTTCAGGTCTTTCATTTCCAATGCATCAGCAGCCTTCCCCGGTTTTTCGCTCCTCTCAGCCACATCCAGGCTGGTCAGGTTGTTCCGATAACCCAGGGATCGCATCCGGTCGATGCAGAGATTTTTTACCGTGCGCATTGAAAAGGCTTCCATATTTGATACCGATTCCAGGTCTTTTCTTTTGGCCCAGAGTTTCAGGAAGGTATCCTGCACCACATCCCTCGCATCTTCTTCATCTTCTAGCATCCGCTTGGCAAACCTGAATAGTTTGTTCTTATGGATGAGGACCGTTTCCTGAAATTCTGCAGGTGTCATATTGGGTTTAAGACGATAACACGACAAAGTTATTACACCCGGAGGTGTAATTATCCTGTGAACTTTGTCTGCCATTCAATAAAATACTTATTTTTGAACCCTTTTCCGGAATCCAGATGAATCATTAATCAATAAATCACACAGTTATGTTCAAAGGACATCCCAAAGGACTATTCGTTCTTGCTTTAACCAACATGGGCGAGCGTTTTGGTTATTACACGATGCTTGCCATTTTTGCCTTGTATCTTCAGGCTCGCTTTGGTTTTACCCCAACGCAAACCAGCTTGATTTATAGCACCTTCCTGGCCATGGTATATTTCCTGCCGCTCTTCGGCGGTTTTATGGCCGACCGCTTCCTGGGGTACGGGAAAACAGTAATAATTGGAATTGGGGTCATGTTCGGCGGTTATGCATTGCTGGCTTTACCGGTTGGTGGAATGGACACCATGGGGTTCAGTAATACCGGATTCTACTTCATGATCATGGCGCTGTTCCTGATTGCTTTAGGCACCGGCTTTTTCAAAGGAAACCTCCAGGCACTCACCGGAAATATCTATGATGCAGTACAATACTCTGCCAAAAGAGATGTGGCCTTCAGTATTTTTTATATGTTCATCAATATTGGCGCATTCTTCGCACCCAGTGCTGCAGAGGCAGTTAGCAACTATGTGCTCAGGCAGGATAACCTGAAATACGAGGCTAAGGTACCTGACCTTGCACTAAAATATTTGAACTACACGGTTACTGATTCTGCAACATTTCGCCTTGATGTGATCAACGCTGCTTCCGCTAAGGGGAAGGAAATAGATAATATCGAAAAATATATCAAACAACAGAAAAAGAAAAAGAGCGTCCTCTACCAGACCGAATATAACCGTATCTCTCTGCAGCTCGAGCAGAGCGGAAAACAACAACTTGGAACCTCTTATAATGATATCCGATCGTTCGCCAAAAAATATACCCAGTCATTGGCGAAGTCATACCGCTGGGGTTTCGCAGTTGCTTGTTTTAGCCTCATCATTTCCATTGCTATCTTCCTGATCTTCAAAAAAACGCATGCCCATGCAGACAAATCTGAACGGCAAAAGGCCAAAGACAAAAACCTCGCTTCAGAAGTCATTAAATTAACTCCTCAGCAAACCCGCCAAAGATTGATCGCCTTGGGATTGGTTTTCTTTGTCGTGATCTTTTTCTGGATGTCATTCCATCAAAATGGTCTTTGCATGACCTTCTTTGCCCGGGATTACACCATCCTTAACATAGGGCCGGGTTTATCAATCTGGTTTACTTTAAAAGCCCTCCTTCCCGCTATTATTGGCTTTTACGGTCTGATGGAATTGATCCAGAATAAAAAACGGTTGAACAAGATCATCGGAGGGAGCGTTTTCCTGGCAGCCATCGCAATTATTTGGTATATCTATAGTACAGCAGATGCTTCAACGAGCATTACACCTCCCATTTTCCAGCAGTTCAATCCGTTCTTCATTGTCATCCTTACACCCATTTTTGTTACCTTTTTTGCCTGGCTCGGAAATAAAGGGAAGGAGCCTTCAGCGCCACGAAAGATTGGCATTGGTATGCTGATTGCCGCATTGGGGTTCGTGATTCTCATTTTTGCATCTTTTGGTCAACCGGCACCTGCAGAACTTGAAGGTACTTCCCAATTTCTTGTATCACCGAACTGGCTCATCAGCACCTATTTTGTGCTGACCATTGCTGAACTTTTCCTGAGTCCCATGGGTATTTCATTCGTTTCCAGGGTTGCACCGCCTCAATACAAAGGATTGATGCAAGGTGGTTGGTTCGCAGCCACAGCCATCGGTAATTACCTGGTTGGCGTAATGGGAGTGTTTTGGGACAAATTGGCACTCTGGAGTTTCTGGGCCGTTCTGGTCATCTGTTGTCTGCTCTCCGCCATGTTTATCTTCTCCGTGATGGGAAGACTGGAAAGGGCTACTACAACCAAGCCTGCAACCACCTGACGATAACTTCAGCGAACCGCATTCTTTTTGCACTGAGGGAACGTAAGGATAACCGATGGAATATATCTGGGGACATTCCCGAAGGTTTAACGCCTACTCCAATTATTTCCGGAGAACGTACGGGGAACGGCGGCAGAAAGTCTCGGTAGATGCAGGCTTTACCTGTCCAAACCGGGACGGAACTGTTGGGACAGAGGGGTGCAAATACTGCAACAACGCCTCCTTTAATCCCTCTTATTGCAACCCGGCCGATCCGATCAGCGAGCAACTGCGGAAAGGGATTGCCTTCCACCAAAAGAGATACCGGAAAGTACACAAGTATTTAGCATATTTCCAGCCATTTTCGAATACCTATGCCTCGTTGGAAAAACTCAAGGTGCTTTACGATGAAGCATTGTCCTTTCCAAATGTTGTCGGCGTTGTGGTCTCTACACGGACCGACTGCATGGATGATGAGAAGCTGGCCTACTTTGCCGAACTGTCGGCCAAACATCATGTGATCATCGAGTATGGCATAGAGTCATGCTATGAAAAAACCCTGGCATGGATGAACCGGGGACACACGTTTGCCCAAAGCAAAGAGATGATTTTCAGGACGCATGCGTGCGGGCTGAGACAAGGAGTTCACCTGATCATAGGATTGCCGGGCGAAAGCCGGGAAGAGATCCTGCAGGAAGCAGGGATCCTCTCAGCCCTCCCGGTCGATTCCGTCAAACTCCACCAGCTCCAGATCATCAAAGGGACGCCAATAGAATCAGAATTCCAACAGCATCCGGAGCGGTTCAGCATGTTTACCCTCGAAGAATACCTTGACCTGGTAATCGATTTCCTGGAACTGCTCCGGCCAACCATCGTCGTTGAAAGGTTTGCCGGAGAAGTCCCTCCGGATTATATAGAATCCTACAACTGGGGACATATCCGCAACGAGCAGATCATCCAGATGATGGAAAAGAGACTGGAGGAAAGAGATACATTCCAGGGAAAGAGATTTTAGGGGTACTTTTCGAAGAAATCGGAAGGATTTTCGAGTCGGGAATCCGCAATTGACAACGATGATAATTTATGTGGTTGGTCAGTAACGACCAATTCAACCTGTCTCCTTATTGGATTTTCGTATGGGTTTTTGAAAAGAAAAAGCCAGAAACCGGATTAAAGAAATACTCTTGTTAGTTAAAAGCCCCTTTCAGATAAGCCTTGGTTTTTTCCATCTGGGGATTTTCAAGTACCTGTTCAGGCGGTCCTGATTCAATCACTTCGCCGAGGTACATGAAGATGACATGATCGGCGATCCGGCGGGCCTGGCGGAGAATGTGGGTAACCAGGACGATGGTGTACTTGTCCTTCAGGGTAATGAATTCCTCTTCAATGATCTGACTAGAGATCGGGTCGAGGGCTGAAGTGGGTTCATCGGCAAGGATGATCTCGGGGTTCACTGCCAATCCGCGTGCCAGACAGAGCCGCTGCTGCTGGCCGATGGAAAGCCTTGAGGCCGGAGCCCGCAAACGGTTCTTCACTTCATCCCATAGGTTAACCATCTGTAAATAGTGCATCACCTGTCGGTGAAGCTCCCGCCGGCCTTTTACACCCCTGAGCCGTAAACCGTAAGCGATATTATTATAGATGGTCATGGGCAGAGGATAAGGACGCTGTGAAAGCAAACCCATCTGTTGCCGGATATTGTGGATATCTTCCGAGGTATTCAACACATCCTTTCCATTGATCAGCACCTGCCCTTCTGCTTTCAGTTCCGGATACAGGTCGATCAGCCGGTTCAGGCATTTCAGCAGGGTCGTCTTTCCGCAGCCCGAAGGTCCCAGGATGACGGTGATCTTGTTCTCCGGGATCGTGATGTTCACATCCTTCAGGATCTTATCCTTTCCATGATAAACATTGAGATTCCGGATATCGATTTTTTGCAGATTAGGTTCCATGCCGGTTTTCAGAAATTGATTTTGGTCTTGTGATAACGTTTACCGATTCCCCGAGAGAAAAGGCTGGCCAACAGGATGATGAAAGTCAGCACCATGGCAGAAGCATACGCCCTGCCCTGGACTTCTGGTACCGGGGAGCTGAGCTGGAAAAAGATCGAGAGGGGTAAGGTGGCTACCGGTTCTGTCAGGGAACTGGGGAGGTTATCGGTATACCCCGCCGTGAAAAGAACAGAAGCGGCATCGCCGATCGCCCGCCCAAAGGAGAGGAGGAAGGCCGTGATCACCCCTGAAAATGCCTGCCTGACAAACACCCGGAAGGCTGTTTCCGACCGGTTGGAACCCAGGGAATAGGACGCTTCCATCAGGCCGATAGGTACTGTTCGAAGGATCTCATCAATGGAACGGATCATGATCGGCAGGATAAAAAGTGTGACGACGATAATCCCGGCGAGCAGCGAGGTTTTGATGCCCAGAAAGATCATCAGGGTAAACCCGAATGCGCCATAGACGATTGACGGGATACCCCAGATCATGTCGAGCAGGAATCGAATAAAGGCAACCAACTTCTTCCGGCGGATCAGGAAAACATTCAGGAAGAGGGCGAACGGAAGTCCGATCACCAGGGCTAGCAGGGTAGCGCTTCCGGCGAGGAGTAGGGAACCTGTAATCGCGTTGAGAATACCGCCTTCCTTTCCGTAATAATAACCTCCTTTGGGTGTTTGGGTTAACATATCCCAGGAGATGAATTCAATCCCCTTTTCAAAAATGCTGTAAATAATGATCGCCAGAATGGTCAGGATAAAGGTGGTGGAGATGAACATCAATACCCGGAAAATATTCTCTTCTGTATTTTTGAGTATGCGTGACATAGATCAATATTTATTGTAACGGGAGATGAGGAAGTGCATAATAACATTAAAGAATAACGATACCCCCAGAAGAACGAGCGCCGCAAACATCAGCGCCGAGTCATATTGCGGAATGGAGAGCATCTCCCCATAGTTGTTTGCAATAAGAGCAGGCAGCGGGTAGCCGGGATCAAAAATATTTTTGGGGATTTTAACGACATTTCCCACCACCATCAGCACGGCCATGGTCTCTCCAAAGGCGCGGGCAAGTCCAAAACCAAAGGCTGCGATGATACCCGGCAAAGCTTTTTTAACCAGTACCTGTTTGATCGCCTGCCAGCGTGTTGCACCCAACGAAAGTGCCGCTTCCTTTAACTCCACGGGGATAGCACGGAATATCTCAATGAGGATATTTAGCATGAACGGGATGATCATCACAGAAAGCACCAGCGAGCCGGCAATGATGCTGTATCCCAGGGTGCGGTAGTCAAAGATGGGCGCCAAATACCGGGAAACAAAAGGGACGATCACCAGGATGCCCCAAACACCGTAAACCACAGAGGGGATCCCTGCCAGGATGTCGATGGCCGGATGAATGATCCGCAGGACATACTTCCGGGTGTATTGGGTGACATGTATTGCCGTAAGGAGACAGATGGGTACGGAGATCAGCATGGCGATCAGGGTAACCCAGACAGAACCAACAATGAAAGGATAAAAGCCAAACTTCCCATCGCCGGGTTTCCACACTTTTGTGAAAAGCAGGTCAAACAGGGAATGGTCTTCCAGTAACAATCTGGATTTCAGAAAAAGCCCTATGGACAGAATAAATGGAAGCGACACAATGAGGATCAGGCAAAGCACCATCCAAATGGTGTTGATGCGATGCCGGATCGGCCTGTTGAAAAGTTCCATCGGGAATATATATTATTCCATCTTTTGCCGTTCAGCGCTGACCAGGGAATCGGGAAGATTGATATACCCGGCTTCCTGTACGTATTTCTGTCCTTCTGTAAGGATCCAGTGGAGAAAGTCAACAACAAGCTGATCCTCAGGTTTTCCTTTTGATACAAGATAGAGCTTCCGCGCGGGAGGAGAGGGATAAGCTCCGGTCTGGATGGCATGCATGATGTCATCAATGGTAGCATAGAAGCTCTCTTCCGGATCGATCTTGTCATTGTTGTTAAGATCAATCGGAATCACTTCTATTCCTTTATATTTCACACGGGTGGAAAGATCGTAGGTGAAATTGAGGTTATTGTATCCAATGCCCAGCGGATCTTTCCGCAACGCATCCGCTACCCCGGGATCGCCATTTAAGCCAATGCCCACAAGGTCTTCCTGCTTTTTATTATCCAGGTATTTCGCCCAGACTTCGGCCGCTCCACAGGCATCGGAGCGGGAATACACATGGATCTCATCCTGGCCGTTAACTCCCAGGGCAGTCTTCCAGTCACGGATCTTTTCGGTGAGGAAGATATCCCGGAACTCATCTTTTGAAAGCCCTTTTGATTTGATCACATCCAGATAGGGGTTCTGGTCGCTGATCGTTGGCAACACGGCGTCTTTGGCAACCGCCACCCACCAAGCGCCCTGGGCTGCTTCCTGCGGACTGATCTCTTTGGAAAACATGCCCAAATCCACCATCCCGGATAGCGCATCGGCCATCCCTTTTCCAGCGCCTCCGGCGGAGATATTGATCACTACTTTCGGATGAATCGTATGGTAAACTTCAGCCCATCTCACAGCCAATGGGTAGAGGGCAAAGGCGCCCGATAAGGTGATCGTCCCTTTGAGTTTATCACCCCTCCGCCGCTCCCGTTCTTCCTTTGACCGGCAGGAAGAGGACATGACAAGGATGCCGAAGACCAGACCCGTCAACAAGACCCTTCTAAACAATCGGTATGTCGTTGTGTTCATGGATTAACTTTTGATTCTTCCAATAATGGTTGATGATCCTGTAACTTTTTGTTTCAGTTTGGTTTCGATAAGCGTATCTGTCGGCAGCAGCAAATCGACCCGTGAACCAAATTTGATAAAACCCAACTCCTGCGCCGGTGTTACGTGTGCTCCCTCTTGTGCATAGGAAACGATGCGTCTGGCCATTCCACCGGCAATTTGCCTCACAAGTACCTCTTTCCCGCTTTCATGCCGGATCACCGTAGTCGTTCTTTCATTACAATGACTTGATTTCGGGTGAAAAGCGATCAGATGCTGCCCGGGGTGGTACTTGTAATAGATGATATCGCCTTCAATGGGATACCAGTTAACATGGACATTTGTAGGCGACATAAAAATGGAAACCTGCAGCCGTTTTTCATTGAAATATTCGTTTTCTTCCACTTCTTCGATGACCACGACTTTCCCGTCAGCAGGGGCAAGAATCTCATCTTTTTGAGGATTGACAGGTCTTTCAGGGGAGCGGAAAAACCGGATGATGAGCAAATCCATCACGGCAAGAGCCAGGTAAAACAAGTAATGAAATGGGGTTTGGGATGGAAACAACAGGTTAATGCCTGTGAGCAGCACAATCGTGATGATCAGGGTTATCAGAATGATCATATATCCTTCCCGGTGGATGCGCATCTTAGTGGAAGATTAAAATGTAAAAATAGATAAAGGGGATGGATAAAAAGATCGTATCAAACCGGTCAAGCATGCCTCCATGGCCGGGGAGCAGGTTGCCACTGTCTTTCAGGTCAAGGCTCCGTTTGAACTTCGACTCGATGAGGTCGCCTAAGGTTCCAAATATAATGATGAGTGTAGTAACGACCATCCAGTGAAAAAGATTCAACACCTGATCAAAGAAAGTCATTCCATATCCGCAAAGATAGGCAACGACAACACCACCGGCAACGCCTTCCCAGGTCTTCTTGGGAGAAATCCGGTCATATAATTTGTATCTCCCGAACTGTTTGCCCACCAGGTAGGCTCCGGTATCGCTCAGCCAGGTGATGATAAAGACACCCGCCGGGAGGGTGGGAAGTCCGGATTGATCAACAAATGGGGAAGCAAAGAAAAAATTCAGCAGGGAAAGGGGAAGGGCAATATAGATGATACCTAAAAATGTAAGTGCCAGGTTGTCAATTGGCCGGGGATTTTTACTGAAGAGTTCGAAAATGAATAAAAAGAAAATGACCGGGATCAGCATGGCCAGCCATTTCGGTCCGGCCATCCCAAAAGCATAAAGGGAAAGGACAGTATAAACGATCAATCCTGCTGCAAGTCCGGGATATTTTTGTGGATTGCTGTAAGACTGCAGGATGGTGTAAAACTCCCATAGTGCCAATGCACAGACCGGAAAGAACAGGGCAGCGAAAACCAACTTCGAAACAAATATCGCCCCCAGGATGGCGGCGACCAGTAACACACCGGTGATGGTTCTGGTGATGAGGTTTTTCACGGCTGGGATAGTTGTTCGGCAATCATTTTCGCTCGGATCACATCTTCAGGCTTCACATAAAGTTCCACTTCACCGATCAGGACATACGCAGAATCTTTTTTGTTGATCACCACACTGGTGATCTCTTCTTCTTCCAGCAAGGCTTTCAGCATCTCGATCCGGTATTCATCCGGAGAGCTGAATATTTTTTCCCAGGAACTGGCAGATGGCTCACTCATCGGTTGTTACGGAATCATCAATCAGGAAAACATAGAGTTCTTTCGGGCCATGTGCGCCCATGACCAGTGTTTTTTCAATATCAGCGGTTCGGCTGGGGCCTGAGATCAGGGAGATCATCGAAGGCATCTCACTCCGGTATTTCTTCTTGATCTTTTGCAGCGCCTGCCGGATGTCTGGAACCAGTTGTGAGGCATAGGCGACAACAATATGGGTAGGGGGGTAGACAAAAATCCGGCGTCCGGCTC
>VGGL01000013.1 GCA_016868575.1 Bacteroidota bacterium | reverse complement strand
GCCACAATGGTCATTAGCGGTGCCAAAAGGGCATAACACATGTATTTGAGTATCAATTAATATGAAAAGTTACCGGAAAGAGGGAGAATGCTTAAATACGGCTAATAAGGACGTGAAAATCTATGTTGAACATAAATGGTAATCTATTATTTTAATTGTGACTAAAAGAGGGTAGCTTTCAGCCTCCCCATATAAAGGTGCCAAAATGACATCTCAAATTTTCTAACTAATTGAAATTCAATTCAAACATAAAATCATCCTTAAAATAGAATATAGTGATCCCTCAAGATAAAAATTTGCCACGAAAGAGCAGAAACACAAAAAAGACACAAAAAGATTTATCTGTGTAACCTTTTGTGATTTAGTGGCTTAGTGGCATATGTCGGAAAAATTTATCAGATTGTTGATAATTTTTAGTACTATGTTATACATAGTATTATATTTTTATATTATATTTGCAGCATGAAAACAGAAAATCAGATCGTACAAATGCGGAAGGGTGTGCTTGAGATGTGCATTCTTTCGATCATTGCCGATAAGGATGTGTATGCATCCGACATCATCGACCTGCTCAAATCGGCTGAGCTGATCGTGGTGGAAGGCACCTTGTATCCTCTCCTGACCAGGCTGAAAAACGACGGCCTGACAACATACCGGTGGGAAGAATCCCGCTCGGGACCACCCAGAAAATATTACCAGATCACCGAATCGGGAAAAATTGTCCTGTCAGGCTATAAATCTGATTGGAAAGCGCTTGTCAGGATGGTTGATCAAATCATCAGTAATTCAGAAATTTAAAAATTACCCATTATGGTCTTGAAAAAAACAATCACGGTAAACCTCACGGGCATTCTATTTACCATTGATGAGGACGCATATGATCTGCTTCATACGTATCTGGAAAAGATCAGACTTCATTTTGGAAAAGAGCCAGGTGGAGAAGAGATATATACCGACATTGAAACCCGCGTTTCCGAACTGCTTCAGCAAAAGCTAAGCGAGAGTAAGACGATCATCACATTCGAAGATGTCAAAGAAGTGATCCTGGTCATGGGTCAGCCTGCCGACATGGGGGTTGAGGACAAAGGGCTCGAAGGCACCGGTTCAAAGTTCGGCAACAAGCGGCTTTTCCGCGATCCGGAGGAGCGCATCCTGGGCGGTGTGGCGAGTGGGATTGCAGCCTACTTCGGGATCGATCCGGTGATCATCCGGTTGATATTCGTCATCTGCATGTTCTTTGGATTTGGATTCCTGCTCTACCTGATCCTTTGGATCGTCGTGCCGGAGGCTCGCACCATCTCTGAAAAGCTTGAAATGAAAGGGCAGCGGGTGAATATCTCAAACATTGAAAAGTCATTCCGCAAGGAGATCAGCGAGATCGGTGACCGGCTCAGCAACCTGGGCTCCCAGGCCAGGGAAACAATACGCAGACAAAAGGAAACAAGGGGATCGGCGATGGATCAGACGGTTCAGGCGGTGGGGGAGATTGTGAAGTTTGCTTTCCGGGTCATCCTGATCATCCTTGGTGTAGCGTTATGCATAACAGGTTTGTTGGTGCTCTTTGCCGTGATCTCATTTCTCTTTGGCTGGGGAGGTTGGATCCATCCGCAGGATGATATCAATATGCTCTTCTTCCCCAGTCTTTTCGATTCCCTCTTTGGTAGTGATTTTGAGTTTGGTTTCATGCAACTGGCGTTGCTTCTGTTTTTAGGAATACCCCTGGTGTCTCTCTTTTACAGCGGGATACGCATGATCTTTCGAATCCCTCCTATCAGGTATGCAGCGATCGTCATGTTCAATATCTGGCTGATCAGCCTGGTAATGGTGGCTTTCCTGACATTCAAAACGGTACGCACTTTCCAGTATTCGGCAACAATAAAAAGTGAAATACCGCTTGATTCCTGCCCCTCGGATACCATTTATCTGAAATTCGATGATTGGTATTCGGATGATCCTCATAAATTTCATGTAGGCGGATCGGGTGATTTTGACTATGTGAGGTTTATGCCTGATGGTCCAGTCCTGATCAGGCCGGTTTTGAGGATTAAACCTATCCCCGAAGGCCCGATGACAATCACAAACATCTCCTATGCCAGGGGAAAATCGGTTGAAATTGCCCGGCAAAATGCAGCTGCTGTTACCACCGTTGTCCATCAGAATGATTCCCTGATCGTGATTACGCCCTGTATTCCATTAGAGGAAGGTGTGCCTTTTCGCGGAGAAAGAGTCAGGATGATCCTCCATGTCCCAGCGGGAAAGTACCTTCACTTCGACGATCAGTTTGATCCCCTGCTGGATTTTGATATCATTGATTTTCCATTTGACTATACCGGAAAGACATTTCTGGTCACCCGCGATGGGTTAAAAGAAAATTGATCCAATCGTTCTTTATTGTCTTGATTTTTTGTACCTTCGTAGCTGGAAAATCATACAATACCAGCATATGAAAAACACTTATCGCTTTGTATGGGGACTTATCCTTGGGGTGAGTTTTCTTTTTATCGGATTGATCCTGCCTGCCCAGCAGGTTGAATACCCGGATGCCTTATATGGCCAGGGTTTTTCGGTTGCCACGAGCAATGCCGATCGGGTGGATATCAATTATTCAATCCGGCAATTCCGGATTGATGACATCTTGATCAATGGGGAACAAATGAAGAATATTGGTCTGGATGGAGCCTTCCTGTATAATGAACAGGGAGCGCCGAACCTTCCGGGCTATTCACGTTTTATTGCCATTCCGAACGGGGCTACGCCAATTTTGGATATTCAGATGACACGGGTGGAAATCATCCAGGGGATCAATATCGCGCCAGCTCCCCGTATCCCATTGGATACTGATACAGGTCCGCTTGAATACAATAAAAATGAAGCCATCTATAACCGGAATGCTTTTTATCCGGAACAACCGGTCATTCTGTCGGAAGTCAAGAATATCCGGGGTGTGCAAACTGTTGTTCTGGGGATAACGCCATTTCAGTACAATCCGGTTACAAAGGAACTCCGGATATTCCGTGATCTTGATGTGGATATCCGGTTTGAAGGAGGGAGTGATCGATTTGGTGATGACCGGCTACGTAGTCGCTGGTGGGATCCGATCATGTCAGATGCGTTGATAAATTTTTCTTCTCTTCCTTCCATTGATTATGATGCCAGAATCCAGGAGCCGACCGATGTTCCAGGGTGTGAATACCTGATTATCACCCCGACGGATGCCGCCTTTACCCAATGGGCCGATTCCATCCGTCGTTTCCGCCAGCAACAAGGGATATCCACTTTTGTAAAAACACTTACAGAAGTGGGTGGAAATACCACAACCGCCATTGAGAATTACATCAACAATGCCTACAATACCTGGACGCCACCGCCGGCAGCAGTATTGCTTCTTGGCGATTATGGTACCAATGCAGCAAACAGCGTCGTTTCGCCAATCTACAACAGCTATTGCGTTTCAGATAATATCTATGCAGATGTGGATAATGACCATCTCCCGGATGTATGTCTGGCCAGGATCACGGCAAACAATGCCACCCAACTCCAGGTGATGTGCACAAAATTCCTGAACTACGAACGGCAACCACCAGCATCCTCTTATTTCTACCAGCACCCGATCACCGCATTGGGTTGGCAAACAGAGCGCTGGTTTCAGATTTGCTCGGAAACGGTTGGCGGATTCTGGAAATATGTCCAGGGGAAAGACCCGACAAGGATCAATGAAGTTTATTCCGGAAATCCATCCACAGCACCTTGGTCAACGGCTACAAATACATCCACCATACTGAGTTTCTTTGGGCCGAGTGGTTTGGGGTATATCCCGGCTACTCCTCAGGAGATGCCTTGTTGTTGGACGGGAGGAAATGCTACAGGGATCAACAACGCCATCAATTCCGGTGCCTTCGTACTGATGCACCGGGATCATGGAAGCACCACAGGATGGGGTGAACCGGCTTATTCAAATTCAAATATCGACGGCTGCACGAATACAAACCTTACGTTCATCTTTTCAATCAACTGCCTTACCGGAAAGTACAATAACAGCAGTGAATGTTTCACGGAGAAATTCCACCGTTACACAAAGAATGGCAATAATTCCGGCGCCTTGGGGCTGATTGCGGCCTCCGAAGTTTCATATTCATTTGTGAATGATACTTATGTCTGGGGAGTGATGGACAACCTCTGGACCAACTTCATGCCCAGTTATGGAACAACCCCGGCCTCCCGGGGAGTGATGCCCTGTTTCGGAAATGCTGCAGGAAAATATTTTCTTCAACAATCCAACTGGCCTTACAACACCAGCAATAAACAGGTAACCTATCACCTGTACCATCACCATGGCGATGCCTTCATGACCGTTTATTCCGAAGTGCCACAGAACCTCACGGTTGTTCATAACTCAACAATCCCTTCCGGTTCAACCTCCTTTCAGGTCACTGCAAATGTGGGTGCGCTGATTGCACTTACCTATAATGACGAAATTCTCGGCACCGGAACCGGTACCGGCGCTCCTTTGACCATCACCATCCCAGGAACACTGACAACAGGACAATTTATGCGCGTGACGGTAACAAAACAAAACTACTTCCGGTATACAGCACTGGTACAGGTTGTTCCTCCCGGCGGTCCGATTCCCGATTTTACAGCCAACATGACGAATATCTGCATCGGTCAGGGGGTTAATTTTACCGATCTTTCAAGCGGTACCCCAACATCATGGACCTGGTCATTTCCAGGCGGAAATCCTTCTTCCTCAACCGTTCAAAATCCTCAAAACATCGTCTATCCGGCAACCGGTAATTACAACGTAACCCTGACTGTATCAAACGCAATCTATACGAATTCGCTTACCAAAGTATCATATATCCATGTTACAGCTCCTGCTGCTACCCCAGGTATACCTGAAGGTGATACCTTACTTTGTGAGAACAACAGTCCAACCATGTATACAATTCCATCCATCCCGGACGCCACTTCCTATAACTGGGTCTTCGACCCACCCGCGGCTGGCGTGATGGTTGCTGCAGATACTTCAGCCACGATTACCTGGAACGCTGGATGGACAGGATATGCCACATTAAAGGTACAAGCGGTGAACGGTTGCGGTCCAGGATCATTTTCTCCCGATTTGAACATCCATCTCAGACCCTTCCCGGCTGTTCCTAATCAACCCACCGGGCCGACTGCTCTGTGTCAGGGTGTGCAAACTTCTGATTATACTACCGATCCGGTTCCCAACGCTACCAGCTATTTATGGCAGATCGAACCCCCCTTCGCCGGTATCATTACCGGTAGCAGCAATACTTCCACGGTTTACTGGAGCCTTACATGGTCGGGAAATGCTGCCATTTCAGTGAAGTCGGTGAATGACTGCAACGAAAGCCTTTTCTCCGACCCATTGGATGTGACAGTGAATCCGCTCCCGGTTGTTTCACTGGGCAATGATACAATCCTTTGCGATTTTGAATCGATCCCATTGGATGCCGGAAATCCCGGAGCAACCTATCTCTGGTCCACCGGCGCCACCACGCAGACCATTGTCGTGGATTCTTCCGGTGTTGGCTACGGAACCACAACCCCTTCGGTGGAAGTGACCCTTAGTGGCTGTACTTCGACTGGATCGATCAATATTACCTTTACGACTTGTACCGGAGTACCAAATTTAAGTGAAACTGAAAAATGCGACGTGTACCCCAACCCGGGTTCCGGAATCTTCCACCTGGCCCTTTTCTCCATGAGGGATGATCCGGCCCAGGTAATGGTTTCCAACATCCTGGGCAAGGAGGTGTTATCCAAACATGATATAGCTGTTTCAGGTAATACCTCGATCTCGCTGGATCTTGCTAACGAACCCGACGGTATTTATTTCCTGGTCGTTAAAACAACCCGCCAGACGTACGTGAAGAAGCTGATCATCAGCAGATAAGGTTGCTCAGTGAACAGGTATCAGCAATCAGCAAGCAGTTGTTCGTTGCCCGTTGTTCGTTGCTCGATAAAATTGGAAATTGTCCATTGTCAATCCAATTGTACATTTACAATTGTACGTTGTAGATCCCTTCGTGTGTCCTTATTCGCCTTTGTGGTTAATGAGGCGGTCTATTTAACCACAGAGAACAAAGTCTTGCACAAAGGACACCAAGAAGGAAGTGTTCATTCATGGCGATCTCTGCGTGAAACAAACCATCCCTCTTATTTAGATCATTTCTAATCATTTCGAAATTATTCCTACCTTTGTGGTCGCTATTGTTTTCTTAACATGCTATTCTGATCAAAAAGCCAATCATGAGCATCACCAAAGACGCTGTTATCCATGCCCTGTCGCATGTGGATGATCCGGATCTGAAAAAGGATCTGGTGTCCCTGAACATGATCCAGGATATCAAAATAACTGACAACAAGGTGCGGTTCAGCCTGGTGCTAACCACGCCGGCCTGCCCGCTAAAGAACAAGATCCGCCAGGATTGCATCGATGCCATCCATCAACATCTTGGAAAAGAGGTGGAGGTGGAAGTTGATGTGACTTCATCGGTCACTACGGCCCGGAAGGCCATGGAGGAGACCCTTTCGGGGGTGAAGAACATCATTGCGGTGATCTCAGGAAAAGGCGGCGTGGGAAAGTCAACTGTGGCGGCCAACATCGCCATTGCCCTTTCACAAACCGGCGCCCGTGTTGGGTTGATCGATGCCGATATTTATGGTCCTTCCATTCCGATCTTGTTTGGTCTGGAAGACCGGCGACCGGTTGTCACAGAAAGTGGCGAAAAGACGCACATCTTCCCGATTGAAAAATATGGCATCAAACTTTTGTCGATGGGCTTCTTCGTCACCCGCGAACAGGCGCTGGGCTGGCGCGGTCCCATGGCCTCCAACGCCCTCAAACAGTTGTTTTCCGATGCAGAATGGGAAGAACTGGATTATCTGGTGGTTGACATGCCTCCGGGTACCGGCGATATTCAGATCACCCTGGCGCAGAGCATGCCGGTAACCGGTTCCCTACTGGTCACAACGCCGCAACATCTGGCCATTGCTGATGTCAGACGGGCCGCCGCCTTATTCCGCCAGGATGGGGTTAAAGTACCTTTGTTGGGGGTGGTGGAGAATATGTCATATTTCACACCGGACGAGCTTCCGGAGCAGAAATACTATTTATTCGGCCAGGGAGGAGGGAAGAAGATTGCGGCAGAGCTGAACCTTCCATTGCTTGGTGAAATTCCTGTTTGCCAGGGCATTACAAGCTCAGGAGATGCCGGAAAACCGGTGGCGCTGGATGTCGATTCACCTGTTGCCAAAATCTTCCGGGATATTGCCGGAAAATTAGCCCAACAAGTTTCCTTAAAAAACATCGTTACACAACAATCATAACACCAATCCACCATGAATTCTGAAAAGCACCACGAACTTCAGGAAAAAGCCAAAAATGCCATTGACCAGATACGTCCTTACCTCCAGGCTGATGGGGGGGATGTAGAATTCCTTGAACTCACCGAAACCAATGATGTCCGCGTCCGCTTAGTTGGGGCTTGCGGGAGTTGTCCGTTCAGCAAGATGACCTTGAAGGGCGGCATAGAAGCCTCGGTGATGAAAGCCATTCCGGAGATCCGGTCGGTTCAGGCAGAAGGGATCGATTATTAGGCAGATCAGGAGAGGTACCTGGCCACAATGGGCATTCGCCTTCCCATGCCGAACGCTTTCGGCGAAATCCGCAGGATGGGAGGGGTTTGGTAACGCTTGTATTCATTCATGTTGACCAGGCGCAGAACCTTTTTAACCATTTCTTCTTCAAATCCCAGCGCAATAAGGTCTTTAGGACCTCTGCGTTGCTCGATATATTCGAAAAGGATTTGATCAAGGATGCTGTATTCGGGCAGGCTATCGCTGTCTTTCTGGTTGGGTCGTAGTTCCGCCGAAGGAGGTTTTATCAGGATGTTATTTGGAATAATCTCTTTTTCCGCATTGATGAGCCGGGACAGTTCATAGACTTGTGTTTTATAGACATCTCCCAACACAGATAATCCGCCACACATATCACCATAGAGCGTCCCATAGCCAACAGATGCTTCACTTTTATTGGATGTGTTCAGGAGGATATGCCCGAATTTGTTCGATAGAGCCATCAGTATTACTGCACGGATACGGGCCTGGATGTTCTCTTCCGTAATGTCTGGCGGAAGTTCCTGGAATACGGGCGATAATGTGTGTTTAAAAACCCGGAAAGCTTCCTGGATGCCGATCTGGTAGTGCGGAGAGCCAAGATTCTTCAACAATAACAAGCTATCTTCCACCGAGTGCTGGGAAGAAAATTCCGATGGCATAAGTACGGAGAGAACATTTTCCGGGCCGATGGCTTCGGCAGCAAGCACAAGTGTCAAAGCTGAATCAATTCCCCCGGACAAGCCCAGGATCGCCTTATTGAAACGGAGTTTCTGAAAATAATCGCGGATACCAAGAACAAGGGCTTCATGGATCAGCTCAATCTTTTCGTGCCGTTTCTGAGGCATGGCTGCTGACTGGCTCCGGATCACATTGTTCAGTTCAGAGATGTCGAAATCCTCTCTGAAATAGGCCATTTCATGAAACACTTCTCCACCCGGGCTGATGATCATGGAGCCGCCATCAAAGATCATTTCGGTATGGGCGCCAACCTGGTTTACATAAAACACCGGGATTTGATATCTCCGTGCGTTTTCGACCAGGATCTGGCGGCGTAACCGGGCCTGGTCATAGTGAAACGGTGAAGCAGCTATGTTTACCAGCACATCGGGATTCTGCTTCATGAGTTCATCCATCGGATTAAGCACATATAAAAGATCATTACCGATATTCCAGATATCTTCACAGATGGTGATGGCAATTCTTTTTCCGCGGAAGGTTACCGTTTCGAAGGAACGGTTAGGCTCAAAATAGCGGTATTCATCAAATACATCATAATTGGGCAACAGGCTTTTATGGTGACGCGAGGTGATGTGGCCGTCGGAAAGGAAAAAAGCAGCATTGAAAAGACTTTTTCCCCGGATATCGGGATTGAAAGATGGCGCTCCGATGATGGCTGCAATGTCGATACATTCCGTGGCGATATCTTCTAGCGCCTGTTGACACTTTTCAACATAATCGCGGAATTCCAGAAAGTCTCTGGAAGGATACCCGCAAATAGCGAGCTCTGCAAAGAGGATAAGATCTGCTCTGGACTCTTTGGCTTGCCTGATGGATGCTTTGATCTTGCTGACGTTTTGCTCAAAGTCACCAATAAGGTAGTTATTCTGGGCTATGGCGATACGCATGGTGATGGATTAAAACAGAACACCTATCGTGAGGTCAAAGTAGTGATTAACCCCTTTTTGTTCGACTTCATTGTATTTGCTATTCCGGCCTTTCAGAACATTGGTCAATCCGTTGGAGTAATTGATCCCGGCGACAAGAGCGGTTGATTCATCAAAATAATATTCTGCGCCGATACCGACCAGCAGTGATTCCTTCAGCAGCGTTGTTTCTCTGGTGATGTCTACCCGTTGTTTGAACACTTCCTGGTCTTCGGTTGTAACCTCATCATTGGCTTTTGCGCTGAGCCTGAATGAGGTTCCAAATCCGATTTGCGCGAAGAATCTGAATTGTCCGAATTCATTGGTTTTCATCTTGAACATCAACGGGACTTCCAGGTTTCGGAAGTTGATCTGTCGCCGGCACGTTCCGGTGACCAGCACCTCTTCCATCGTATCTTCAAAGGGGAAAGATATCTTGCCATAAAGGTAGGAATAGCTGAACCCGGTAGAGATAAAATAGTTGTCGGCGAGGGCAAAATCACTGATAAAACCGAAAGAAAACCCCGGCTTAACGCCCTCGTAGGCATAATATTTCGCATCGGGAATGACCCAGGAAAGATTTGGAGATACCCGGATTCCAAAGATAAATGGTTTATACTGGGCCTTGCCCGGCTGAGCGATAATAAAAAGGATAAATAACGCGACAATACAGATTTTTTTCATGATGAATCAGGTTCTTCCCGCAAACATACGATAAAACGAAGGGTGTTTTGGACGGCGGAGAAAATATTTATCTACAGTCCTGAGTTAATAAATCGGACATTAACACTACTTTTACCCAACCTTAAATGATACCTGGTCATGATGCGGAAGTGCTTCATTTTGTTGTTGTTCATTATAACCATGATGGCTTGCCGGCAATCGGATAATAAGCTTAGTGTTGATATTTCAAAAGTCAATATTCAACCCGTCAGGATCATCCGATACGACCAGGCACTTTTTTCCATCAACCTGGATTCATTGCAAACGGAACTCATTCGTATTCAGCCGGCATTTCCCCTTTTTCTCGGAGGAGATCTCAATGATACCCGGAATTTGATCCGCATCCGGGAATACCTGCTTAACCCGCTGAATGCCTCCTGTTTCAACGAGGTTAACCGGGAATTTCCGCAGCTACAGCCTGTCGAACAGGAACTGACAACAGCCTTTAAATACTTTGCGTATCATTTTCCCGAGTATTCGCTGCCTCAACCCTATACTTATATTTCCGGGTGTGATTACCAGCACCCGGTGATTTATACCGATTCAGTGTTACTGATCGGACTGGACAATTATCTGGGTGAAGAATTTCCCGGGTATCAGTCATTGAATATCCCGATGTTTGTGAGAAGCAGGATGATCCCGGAAAATATCGCCCCTGACTGTTTGAGGGCGATCATCAGCAGCAAGGTTCAGCCTCCGGCTGGTAATATGAATCTGCTTGATTATATGTTGACTGAAGGGCGCAAGTTGTACCTTCTGGAAGCCATGTTCCCGGCAAAAGAGAAGGAGAATCTTCTCATTGGGTATTCCAGGGAAAAATTCCAATGGGCATTGACTCATGAAAAGGATGTCTGGGCAGCGCTGGTTGGCAACCGGTTGCTTTACACTACCAATGCTGAGGTGATTACCGAATTCATGATGGATGCACCCTTCACTTCAGGTTTTGGCAAAGATTCACCCGGGCGCATCGGCGCTTTTATCGGTTGGCAGATAATCCGGAGCTATATGAACCAAACGGATGCCGCCCTTCAATCCCTGATTATGCCGGAGAATTCTCAGGAAATATTGACCAGATCGGGATATAAACCATGAAGTGTTAGACCCCTGTTTTTAGTTTGAAAAACCTGTCTCAAACACATCCGTCATTCCATTTTTTATTCATTTCAAAAAAAAAAGGAGAGACAACCACTAACCTTTTGTCATTTTTCCGATTAAGCATAAAATGAAGTATGCTTATCAAGGCTTTTAGTTGTGCGATTTATGGGATCAATGCCATCACGATCACCATCGAGGTGAACATTGACATTGGAATTCAATTTTTTATGGTGGGGCTACCTGACAGTGCTGTGAAGGAGAGCCATCAACGGATCGAATCGGCATTGCGGTGTGCCGGGCATAAGATCCCGGGGAAGAAAATTGTGATCAACATGGCACCTGCGGATATGCGGAAGGAGGGATCCTGCTTTGACCTGCCCATAGCCGTGGGGATTTTGGCAGCCTCGGAACAAATCAAGGTTGACCGGGTTGGGGATTATATCATCATTGGAGAGTTGTCGCTGGATGGGACAATTCTTCCCATAAAAGGGGCCTTGCCGGTAGCCATTGAAGCCATTTCAAAGAAATTCAAAGGGCTGATCCTGCCGAGGGTAAATGCCAGGGAAGCGGCCATTGCAGGTAATCTGGAAGTATATGGGGTGACAAATATCCGGGAGGTGATCGATTTTTTCAATGAGACTTCCACATTAGAGCGTGTGATCCTTGATCCCGAGAAGGAATTCTATAACCGGCTGAACAATTACGAGTACGATTTTTCTGATGTCAAGGGGCAGGAAAACATCAAGCGGGCGCTGGAGATCGCTGCTTCCGGAGGGCACAATGTGATCCTGATCGGACCTCCGGGGGCTGGCAAGACGATGCTCGCCAAACGTTTGCCAACGATCTTACCACCCCTGAATTTGCCTGAAGCCCTGGAAACGACCAAGATCCATTCGGTTGCAGGGAAGATGGGAAGGAACACCTCATTGATCACCGTCCGGCCATTCCGGTCACCTCATCATACCATCAGTGATGTTGCGTTGGTGGGAGGTGGTGGAATTCCCCAACCGGGAGAAATCTCACTGGCACACAATGGGGTTTTATTCCTGGATGAGCTTCCGGAGTTCAAGCGGACGGTGCTTGAAGTGCTTCGACAGCCACTGGAGGATCGGGTGGTCACCATCAGCCGGGCCAGGTTTACCGTCGATTATCCGGCCAGTTTCATGATGGTTGCAGCGATGAATCCCTGTCCCTGCGGATTCTACAATCATCCGCAGATTGATTGTCAGTGCAATGCGGGGATTGTACAAAAATATATCAACAGGATATCGGGTCCTTTATTTGACCGGATTGATATTCATGTGGAGGTGATCCCTGTGCCGTTCAGAGATCTCCATGATGAGCGGCCCCGGGAAAAGAGCGAGGTCATCCGGTCGAGGGTGATATCGGCCAGAAAAATCCAGGAGAAGCGCTTTGAAGGTGCCCCCGGGATCCACTGCAATGCGCAGATCAGTCCAAAGATGCTTCGTAAGTTTTGTGTGTTGGATGATTCCTGCCATGCCTTGCTGAAAAATGCGATGGAGAAACTGGGCTTATCGGCAAGGGCTTACGACCGGATCATCAAGGTTTCCCGTTCTATCGCCGACCTGGACCAGGCAGCCACCATCCGGCCGGAACATGTGGCAGAGGCGATCAATTACCGATCGCTTGATCGAGATAACTGGGGAAAATAGCTTGGTTAAAAGGAAACCATATCCAAAATCACGAAGACGGCGAAGATCAGGCTTCCAATACCATTAAGTGTGAAAAACGCCAGACTTACCCGTTTCAGATCGTAGGGTTTAACGATGAGATGTTGGTAGAGCAGTAATGCCCCGAAGAGCACGGCACCGACCCAGTAATAATACCCGAAACTTCCATAACTGCCAACAACAACAACCATCAGCATGGTGATCAGGTGGAACAATTCGGATAGCCGCAGCGAAGCGCTTTTTCCAACCCATGCCGGCAGTGACTTCAGGTTTTCTTTTTTATCAAAATCTTCATCCTGAAGCGAATAGATGATGTCAAACCCGGCAACCCAGAAAAGGACCAGGATGGAGAGCAGGATTGGCAAGAGATCAAATGTTCCTGTCACCGCCAGAAATGCGCCAATAGGTGCAAGTGCAAGTGCAAGTCCAAGTACAATGTGCGACAGGGAAGTGAAACGTTTGGTATAGCTGTAGCCCAGGATGACCAGTAAAGCAATAGGAGACAACATAAAACACAAGTTGTTCAGGAAGAAGGTCGCGATAACGAAAAACATGGTATTGGTAACAACAAAGAAATAGGCATTTTTTGCAGTGATGATACCGGAAGGGATTTCCCTGTTTTCTGTTCTTGGATTTTTCTTGTCAATCATTCGGTCAACGATCCGGTTGAATCCCATGGCTGCATTTCTGGCAAACACCACACATAACACGACCAACAGCAAGGTGATCCAACTGAAGGGATAGTTCATCTTCAAGACCGGAAGAAAATATCCGAACAGGGCAAAGGGCATGGAGAAGATACTGTGGGCAAACTTGACGAATGACAAATATTTGTTGATACTGCTAAAGGTTCTTCTGAATTTCATAAAACTACACAAGCGCGTTTCTTAATATTGTCTCAACATCTTCCTTTCCCAGTTTTTTCATCGACCCCACAGGTCCAAATCTGACTGCCCGTGCGGCCATGAGACTGATCTTCGATTCATCAATTCCAGCATCTTCAAGGGTTGCGGGGGCACCTATGGAAACGAAGAACTCCCTTGTCTTTCGGATCCCTTCCAGAATGATCTCCTCTTCTGATTTTCCGTTACCCTGGATATCCCAAACCCGTTCGGCGAATTGCCGGAAGAGCGCTTTGTTTTCCTTATATACGTATGCCATCCAGTTAGGGCTTAGAATAGCCAGTCCGGCGCCGTGTGCAATGTCGTACTCAGCGCTCAGTTCATGTTCTATGATATGGGTGGCCCAGTCCTGTTTCTTCCCCATCCCAACCAGCTCATTCAATGCCATCGTTCCACACCAGAGGATGTTGGCACGTACTGTATAATCCTGAGGGTCTGCTGCCAGGATCAAGGCGTTTTCGATGATGGTCTTCATAAGTCCTTCACACAGCCTGTCCTGGAGCGGGGTGTCAGTCGTATGGCTGAAATATTGCTCAAACACATGCACCATCATGTCCACGCACCCATTGGCTGTTTGATCTCTCGGAACGGTAAGGGTATAAGTTGGATCCAGGATGGAGAATTTCGGAAAGAGGGCGCTTCCGGAGATGAAGTTTTTTTCTCGGGTTTCCCATTTGGTCACCACAGAATTGCCGTTCATCTCCGTGCCGGTGGCCGCAAGGGTTAGCATACAACCCAATGGGAGCGCTTTGGTGACACTCAGTTTCCGGAGGTAAAAATCCCAGATGTCGTGCTGGGTTGCTGCCCCCACGGCAATGGCTTTGGCGGCATCGATCACACTGCCTCCGCCAATAGCCAGGATCAGTTCAACCTGCCGGGTTTTGCACATCTTGATCCCTTCATACACCGAATCTAATCTTGGGTTGGGCTTAATCCCATCAAGGATCCAGACCTGCTTGTTGTTCTCTTTCAGGATGCGCAGGGCATGGTCAAGCAACCCGGAACGTTTGGCGCTACCGCCTCCGGTAATAACGAGCACTTTATTTCCGTAACGACTCAACTCTCTCCCAAGTTTCAATATGGCATCTTTGCCGAAGATGATCCGGGTGGGGTTATAAAATTCAAAGTTGATCATGAAATGCGATTTTAACAGGGCTAAAATAATGGATTATTTTGGATTAATAGGTTGAAACTTTCAACCCATCCTTCTTTTTTGTGCCATGAAAGCCATTCGTACATTTTCCCGAATATCGAAGTCTCTTTCCGAACTTGAGCTGAAAAGTCCCAGGTACTCGATGTTCTTATCAGCTGAAAAAACAGGTGCAAAAGTTAGTTTGTTCAGGTGAAACCCATGTTGTTCCGAGAACTTGATCATGTTTTCAAGGACTTCGGTATGCGCCACAGGAGAGCGGACAATGCCATTCTTTCCGATCCACTTTCTCCCGGCCTCAAACTGGGGCTTGATGAGGAATACAATCTTTCCATTCTTTCTGAGGAATTGATTGCAATGGGGAAAAATGTACCCCAGTGAGATAAATGACACATCTCCAACAATCATATCTACATGATTATGATGAAGTTGGGAGATATTCAATTCCCTTATATCCGTATCTTCGATTGTTATTACCCGGGGATTATTGCGCAGTGATGGATCCAATTGATCATGCCCCACATCGACAGCAAAAACCCGTTCTGCGCCATGTTGCAGACAGCAGTCGGTAAATCCCCCTGTGGATGCGCCGATATCGAGAATGGTCATTCCTTGTAGTTCAATCTGGAATTCCCGGATCGCTTTTTCAAGCTTCAATCCCCCCCGGCTTACATAGCGGGGCAAAAGGTGCAACAGGATCTCAATCTGTTCCTCGCCGGTGACCTGGAAAGAAGGGCGGGAGCAGATCCGGTTATCAACAATGACAGCTCCGCGAACAATGGCATCCCGTGCTTTTTCACGGGAAGGAAAAAAGTTCTTGTCAACGAGGAATATATCGAGACGGATTTTACCGGTATTCATGCAGGCTGATTGTATTTCTCTGCTAAAATAGTATATTTGTGAAAAGAAAACAGACCGGGCAACTGGATATGAAGACTACGCTTAAGTTTATGAACCTGTTGGGATTCCTGGTAATGATCGCTGCCAATTTGCTGGACAACGCCTTGCCTATCAACGGTTACACTACCGGAGAGATATCGGATTTGTATTCCAACCTGTTCGTTCCGGCAGGATTTACATTTTCCATCTGGGGGTTGATTTACCTGCTTTTATCGGTTTTTATTATTTTTCAGTTTTCCCGGGCAGGATGGAGAAAGCAAGGGATCATTTCAGGGTTTGGATGGCGCATCGGCGGGTTTTTTCCGATTACCTGCCTGGCCAATGCATCCTGGATTGTCGCATGGCATTACCGCCTGGTGTGGCTTTCAGTTATCATCATGTTGGTGTTGTTGGCAAGCCTGATCGTCATTTACATACGGTTGAACATTGGTTTTAGAACCGGCTCACTTCGTGAAAAATTTCTGGTACATCTGCCGTTCAGTATTTACCTGGGTTGGATTTCGGTAGCTACGGTTGCCAATGTTACGGCGTTGCTTGTAGCCATGAACTGGGACAGGTTCGGCATGACGGAACTCTTTTGGGTTTCCACCATATTGCTGGTTGTTTACGGGATCAGCCTGCTGATGCTTATTTTCCGCAGAGATATTGCTTTCAACCTGGTGATCCTGTGGACGTATATTGGCATTTTCGCGAAACGGTTCACCGATCATGATGATCCTTCGCAAGTACTTTTTTCGGTTCTGATAGCAGTGATCCTGTTGACTTTCCTTGGGATTATCCTGAAAGCCAGGGAATGGTTCAAGTACCAGGTCTGATTTTAATCCACTTCTTTTTTTGATGACGGTGTCCGAAGGGGAACAATGCCGGCCATTTCGCCAAGTACATTCACGAGGTCAGTACCTGCAGGCACCACTATTTTCGCATTGTCGCGGAGAGACGTCTCCAGCGCCTGGATCTTTCTAAGCAACTGGGCATTTCCGATGAAGAATTTTTCAGCGGCTTCATTTACAAGCATGATCGCCTGGGCTTCGCCTTCGGCTTTCAGAATAGCGGCCTGTTTAATCCCTTCAGCCCTTCGGATCTCAGCCCTTTTCTCTCCGTCGGCTTTGGTTTCCATGGCTGTTGCGAAGTCAATAGCCGATAGTTTTTCGTTTTCAGCTTTAACAATCTTGTTCATTGTTTCCTGAACATCTTTCGGGGGATCAATTTCTTTCAATTCTGTCCGCACGATCTCAATGCCCCAACTTTTCGTTTCTTCGAGGAGCGTACCATGCAATTCTTTGTTGATCCTTCCCCGTTCGCTGTTGGCCGATTTCAGGGTGAGGGTTCCGATGATGTTACGCAAGGTGGTACGGGCGAGGTTGACGATCTGGTACTCGATCCGATTGACGTTGTACTGCGAGTTTTTAACGCTTTCCTCATCAGCTTTGATCTTGAAATAGACCTGCGCATCCACGCGTGCATTCAGGTTATCATTGGTGATGATCTCCTGTGGGTCGGCATTGATCATCTTTTCAGTAATGTTCACTTTGTACATTTTCTCAATCATCGGAATGATCCAGTTGAAGCCTGGAGTGCCGAACCGGTTGTATTTTCCGAGCCGCTCAATCAGCGCCCTGTGAGTGGGTCTCACAATCCTGATGCCTGCCAGCAGGATCAGCACGACGATAATTCCTATGACATAATAAACAGTGTGTTCCATAATGATGATTGTTTTAAACTTTTGATAAAGGTATGCAATATCTCTTGAACAGACTGATGGAATAAAAAATATTTGCAGTTATACTACCTTTGCCACTCATTTTACAGAGAGCAGATGGGTCAAAAAGAGATTTGCCGCGTTGAAGAATTCAATGAAAAGGTCAATGCATTCAGGCTGAGCCGAATCATTCTTACAGCATTTGAACTTGATATCTTCACTGTTCTTGGAAATAATATCCTCACCTCAGCTGATGTTGCCGTCAGGATTCAGGCAGATCCCCGGGCGACAGATCGTCTGCTGAATGCGCTGGTAGCAGGGGGAATGCTGAAAAAGGAGGATGGAATGTTTGCCAATACAGTCTTTTCTGCGCGGCACCTTGTCAAAGGCGCTCCAAACTTCCTGAGCGGGTTATACCACACGGCCAATTTATGGGAAACATGGTCAACCCTCACCGATGCAGTCAGGGCCGGAAGGTCTGTTACTGAACGGGTGCCTTTAAATTTGCGGGATCAGGCATGGAGTAATCATTTCATTGCAGCCATGCACAACAGGGGCGTTCCACAGGCGAAAGAAGTAGCCGATGTGCTTGATCTTAAGCAGGTCAGGCTTATGCTGGATGTTGGTGGGGGTTCCGGTGCGTTCACTTTTGAATTCCTCCGCAGAAATCCCTTCATGCATGCAGTTGTTTTGGACCTTCCCCGGATCATCCCGTTGACCAGGGAGTATATCGGAGCGTTTGAAGGGGCCGACAGGGTTAGCTCCAGGGAAGGAGATTATCTCGAAACTGATTTTGGCGGAGAATATGATTTGATCCTCATGTCGGCCATCATCCATATTAATTCGCCCGAAGAAAATGCCAAACTGATACGGAAAGCCATGGATGCCTTAAATCCCGGAGGGCAACTGGTCATTCTTGACCATATCATGGATAACACGCGCACCGAACCTGTGGTTGGCGCTATGTTCGCCATCAACATGCTCGTTGGCACCGAACGTGGTGACACCTATACAACCGGTGAGCTAACGCAATGGATGAAATACGCTGGTTTCAGAAATATCCATCAAACAGATACGGTATCGAAAATTCAGTTACTAATCGGAAGGAAATGATCTTTCGTATCCTGGCACTGATAAAGTTCTTATTTCATGCAAAGACGAGATGGCATATACATTCGCCATTTGTATATGATTTTTGTAGCCAGGTCATAAGACAGTCCGGCTATTATGATTATCCTGAAATACCAGAAACGATCCGGCAAAAACTACTTCATGACGATACCACGATCTTTTTTACCGATCACGGTGCGAAAGGGAAGGGTAAGATAGATCGACGAGAGATCAGAAGATTAGCACGGAGATCCTTGCTTCCGGTCCGGCAATGTCGACTGCTTTACCGGCTGGCCAGCTATCTCCAACCTGATGTTGTGCTGGAACTGGGGACTTCATTCGGGATTACCTCGATGTACCTGGCCGATGCATTGCCCCATGCACAGATATTCACCATCGAAGGCTGTCCGGAAACCCTGGATGTTGCAAAAAAGAATTTCGCGCATACCGGATTTGGCCATATCTCACCAGTTGAAGGCAGGTTTGAAGACCGGCTCGATGAGGTTATCGGTTCGATTGCCAGGCCCGGCCTGGTATTCATTGACGGAAATCATCAGTATGAACCGACACTCAGGTACTACCGCACGATCAGACCTTTTTTATCTGAGCAAGGAGTCATTGTGTTGCATGACGTCCACTGGTCTCATGAGATGGAAAAAGCCTGGAAAGAGGTATTGAAAGATCCCGAAATCACCCTCTCCCTGGATTTGTTCAGATTTGGAATCGTTATTTTCAGAAAGGGAATGGCCAGGCAGGACTTTGTGTTGTATGCCTGACAGCCCTGGTTATAGAGGCTTATTCGTGAAGATAGAATGATTCACCGAATAAACGCAGTCCTTGTCAATAAAAAAGGTATTTTTGCCTTGCTAATATTCGGAAAATGGAAAAAGAGATCATCCGGCTCGACAAAATAGTCAAAAACTACAAAGTTGGCAGCGTTGTAGTGCAGGCTTTACGTGGAATCTCCCTGACGATCCTGAAGAATGAATTTGTTGCGATCATGGGACCCTCCGGATCGGGTAAATCAACCCTGATGAACCTTCTCGGTTGCCTGGATACCCCCACGAGTGGGTCTTACTTTCTCAATGGACAGGATGTTTCCAAGCTGGATGACAACGATCTGGCAGATATCCGGAACCGGGAGATCGGGTTTGTTTTTCAGACATTTAACCTTCTGCCACGTTCCACGGCGCTTGAAAATGTTATTCTACCGCTGATTTATGCAGGCGTGAACAAGCAAATCCGTATCGAACGTGCCAATAAGGTGCTGGATGAAGTGAAGCTGAGTGATCGGGTTACCCACAAACCCAACGAGCTTTCAGGCGGACAGCGTCAAAGAGTAGCCATTGCCCGGGCACTGGTAAACAACCCCTCAATCATCCTGGCGGATGAGCCAACCGGAAATCTTGACTCGAAAACTTCCCGGGAGATCCTCTCTTTGCTGGAGCAGATCCACCGGGACGGAAATACAGTGATCATTGTTACGCACGAGGAGAAGATCGCGCTTCATGCCCACCGTATCATCCGGCTGATGGATGGCGAGGTCGCCGTGGATGAAATCAATCAACACATAGTGGCAGCATCTGACGTTATGTTAAAATAAGTCGTCATGTATAAGGAATCATATTATTCAGCGCTCTTTGAGCGTTTCAGAGATCAACGGATCATGGTGATCGGCGATGTGATGGTGGATGCCTATTTCTGGGGGCGGGTTGAACGGATCTCCCCTGAAGCCCCTGTTCCCATCGTCACCGTCACAAAGAAGGAAAACAGGTTGGGGGGAGCCGCTAATGTTGCAAGGAATCTCCTGGAAATAGGGGCTGAACCGATCCTTTGCTCTGTGATCGGGGATGATGAGAACGGGGATGCATTTGTGGAGATGCTGATAGACAGCAAAATGCGAACTGATGGCATTTGCGTCAGCAAAAACAGGATCACCACAACCAAAGTCAGGATTTTTGGGAATAATCATCACCTGCTCAGGGTTGATGAAGAGATAGATCGCGACCTCGAAGAAGAAGACGCTCATCGTTTTCTCCTTCAGGTTTTTGATTTTCTGGATAATGCCAACATCGATGCGATCATTTTCCAGGATTACAACAAAGGTATCCTCAGCAAACAGGTCATTGATGCAGTGATCCGCAAAGCCAGGGAGAAAAACATTCCCGTTGCCGTTGACCCCAAAAAAAAGAATTTCAGGGAATATCAGGGTGTTCAACTTTTCAAACCGAACCTGAAGGAATTGCGGGAAGGACTGAAAATGGACGTCGATGCAGGCAATCGTGAAGAATTGATCCGTGCTGCACAGATACTGCTGGACACACAGCATATCGACATGGTCATGATCACCATGGGAGACAAGGGCATTTTCATCAGCGCTTCCGATGGTGACCGCTCAACACATATCATTCCGGCTCATCTCAGGACGGTTGCCGATGTTTCAGGTGCCGGGGATACAGTGATCAGCGTCGCGGCATTATGCTTGTCCAGCAAATGTTCCCCATTTGAGATTGCCGCCATCTCAAATCTTGCCGGAGGTCTCGTATGTGAGGAGGTAGGCGTGGTGCCTATCAATCGTGAGAAACTACTTGCCGAAACACTCAAACTGCTTTAACCCATGCCTGTTGATTACGATGTGATCATCTCCGGTGCAGGACCAGCCGGATCCTTTGCAGCATATAGCCTGGCCAAACAAAATCGCAAGGTTCTGCTGATCGATAAGGAAAAATTCCCGAGATACAAGGTCTGTGGAGGCGGCCTGACCCATAAAGTAGCGCAATTCCTCCCCTTTGATATTTCTGAAGTCATTGAAAGACAGATATACAACGTTGTTTTTAGCCATCAGCTTGATTATCAGTTTAAAAAGCGGTCAAAAGAACCCTTCATCTTCTGCGTGAGCAGAGATAAGTTTGATGCTTTCCTGGTCAGGAAAGCCCGGGAGGCCGGCGCAGAATTTCTGGAAGAACAGGCAGTCGAAGGGGTTGAAGAAAAGGAGCATGAGGTGATCGTGAAAACTGCTGCAAAAGCATTCACAAGTCATTACATGATCGGCGCCGATGGAGCCATGGGTATTACCGCGAGTTCTGTGGGACTGATGAAAAACGTATTGAACTGTGTTGCCATTGAAAGCGAGATGGAGGTGGATCCATCATTCCTGGAAGAAAGTGGCCGGACCATCTACCTGGACTGGGGAACCATGCCGGTGGGCTATGCCTGGATGTTTCCCAAGGGTGATCATATCTCTATTGGTGTTGGAACCAGCTACCGTCTTTCCAGGCATTTGAGAAAATACTATCGCAGGTTTATCATTTACCTCCCTGTTAAAGAGGTGAGAACGATTTCATATAAAGCCTATTCCATCCCTATCCGGCAACGGGGTTCAAAGATCGTTACCAAACGGGTGGCTTTGGCCGGAGATGCGGCTGGGTTATCCGACCCTCTCACCGGAGAGGGGATATATTATGCCCTTGCAAGTGGCTCCATGGCTGCCGAGGCTATCGACAAGCTCTTAAAAGGTGAGATACAATCCCTTGAATATTACGAAAAGCGGGTTAATCTTGAAATCTTTCAGGATTTGCTGGCCGTGTATCCGTTGATGCATTTTTTCAACGCCATGCCGGGATATTTTCATAACCTGATGGATACTAACGAACGTTATTTTCGTGCTTTTATCAGGATTTTGCGGGGAGAGAAAAAATACGACAGCTTCCGGAAAAGATTTGGCCCGTTCCAGTTCCTGTGGAAAGCTGCCTGGAAATTCGCCCGGTATAAGGAAAACATAAAGATTCAGAATTTCCGGTTTGAAAGAAAAATTGGAAATTCCGCCAGCAATGAGCAATAAATAATGCTCATTACTCATTACTCATTGCTCATTGATTCCGTTCCAGGATTTCCTTTACGAAAAGTGAGATGGTCTTATTATCGGCTTTTCCGGCGAGTTCTTTGCTGGCTATTCCCATCACTTTTCCCATGTCTTTGATCGAAGAAGCACCAACTTTAACCATGACATCCCGGATATAGTTCCTCAGTTCCTCTTCGCCCATTTGAGCCGGAAGGTACTTCTCGATAACTGAGGCCTGGAATAGTTCAACATCTGCAAGGTCTTTCCGGTTGTTGGAGAGATATATCTCGGCTGCTTCTTTTCTTTGTTTGACCAGTTTCTGTAACAACTTGATTCCGGCTTCCTCGCTCAGTTCCCCTCTTGCCGTTTCCTTACCGGTTTTTTCGATAAGAAGGGCTGCCTTGATTGCCCTGATAGCCTCCAGTTTGGCATTATCTTTGGCCAGCATGGCTGCTTTCATGTCTTCGCTGATCATCTTTTCCAGGTTCATAAATATCTCAGGTTAGTCTACATTGTCATGAAGGAAAGAATTGTCGGTATGGATTTCGGCGCCATTTTCTTCCGTCTTTGACAGGGTCATCCTGGAAACAAGGGGAATGTCAGATGCCGGGACTTCCGCAAATTCAACATTTCTTCTTTTATAGGCAGGGATGCTTTCGAGTTCATCAATGCTCATCCTTGCCCGGTTTTTCAAATCAAAGCTTAGGGTGCGAAGTCTATCTACCCGTTCTTTTGTCCTGCGGTCCAGATCATTGGGTTCGATGATACGCGGCTGCAAAGGTTCTCTGGACGGGGGCGCTGAAGTATAAAGGGGAGTGGTGGTTACAGGGTCTGGTTCCTGCACAACCGGATCTGGCTTGACCTCTGGTTTCCGTTGTGGCATAATAGGCTTATATTCCATCCATTCTTTTTCTGGCGGAGCTATGGGTGGTTCTGCTGTCTCGGCGGGTCGATGGATCAAGGTGATCTCATTAACTGCATCTTGTTGGGGGGCAGGGATGTCAGATTGCACCTCAGGCTGCTTTTCCGGGGCTTCCTCGTAGAGGGTGCCGACTTTGATCTTTTGTGGAGGATCGGCATGATGGATGCGATGCTCTTTGTCAAAGCCTGTTGCAATAAGGGTTATGTTGATCCTGTTGCCAAGTCTTTCATCTCTACCGCTTCCCCAGATCACTTCTGCAGTGTTCTTGGTTTTCAATTGGATAAAATCGGTGATCTCGGTGACTTCATCCATTGAGATTTCTTCTTCACCGGATGAGATATACAGCAGGATATTGGAAGCGCCTTCGATGTCGCTGTCATTCAACAGGGGCGAGTTGATGGCTTCTTCAACGGCTCTCAAGGCCCGGTCTTCTCCCTCTGCCGATCCGGTACCCATCAGGGCCACTCCGCTATCTTTCATAACTGTTTTTACATCCTCAAAGTCAACATTGATATGACCTACCACAGTAATGATCTCAGCGATTCCTTTGGCTGCATTGGTAAGGACATTATCGGCACGGCTGAAGGCGTCGGAAAGTTTCAGGTTTCCATATACTTCCCGCAGCTTATCATTGCAGATGACAATGAGGGCATCTACGTGTTTTTTCAGTTCATTGATACCTTCTTCCGCATAGCATCTCCTTTTACGGCCTTCAAAAGAAAAGGGTAAGGTGACGATGCCAACGGTAAGGATGTCGAGTTCTTTGGCTACGGCGGCGATGACCGGTGCAGCGCCGGTTCCTGTTCCGCCTCCCATGCCGGCGGTGATGAATACCATCCGGGTATTGCCTTGCAAGGACCGGCGTATCTCATCGATGCTTTCGATGGCAGCGTTCTTGCCAACGCTGGGAATGGCTCCAGCGCCCAGACCACCGGTCAGATTTACGCCTAACTGGATGTGGTTGGTGATTGGGTTGTGTTTCATCGCCTGTACATCTGTGTTGCAGATGAGGAATTCAACACCCTGAATGCCCATTTTAAACATGTGGGTGACAGCGTTGCTGCCTCCTCCTCCTACACCAATTACCTTGATGATGGAAGGAGTTTCGCCGGAGTCATCGAATCTTAACATGGTTGTTTTTTTTCCCGACTAATTTATATAAGAACAAAGGGTCGTTTTTAGTGATCTTGAAAAAATTACTAACGTGGAACTGTTAATTAATGCTTCATTCCGCTTCTGACTCAAACCAGTTCTTGATTTTCTCGATAAAAGCATCGGTGAACTTTCTTGAAGCGTCGTCATCCGGCTTTTTCTCTTTCTCTTTTTTCTGCTTGGGAGGTTTCACCTTGCCTGCTGGGGCAGTTTCTTCCACGACCGGCTTATTACGTGCCTTATCTTTTTCATAGCGGGCCATGCCGATCAACACGAGTCCGATACCGGTGGCATACATCGGGCTTGCCATCTCTTTGGGGATATCCGGAGAGAGGTGCTCATTGGGATAACCGATGCGGGTATCCATCCCGGTCATATATTCGGTAAGCTGTGCGATGTGTTTGAGTTGAGAACCACCACCGGTAAGGACGATCCCACCGATCAGTTTCTTCTCATATCCTGAATGCCGGATCTCAAAATAGATATGCTCGATGATCTCTTCCATCCGGGCCTGGATGATACTGGCCAGGTTTTTCAGGGATATCTCCCGGGGAGGCCTTCCGCGTAAGCTTGGAATAGCCACTATTTCCGTCTCCTTGTTCTCACTGGCAAGGGCTGAGCCATATTTGATCTTAAGGTCTTCCGCATGTTTCTTAATGATGGAGCACCCTTCCCGGACATCCTCGGTGACAATGTCCCCGCCCAGTGGAATGACGGCTGTATGGCGGATGATGCCATCCTGGAAGATAGCTACATCTGATGTTCCTCCTCCAATATCCACCATGACCACACCGGCCTCTTTTTCCTCTTCACTGAGCACCGCATCGGCGGATGCCATCGGTTCCAGGATCAGGTCAACGACTTCAAGCCCGGCCTTTTTAACACATTTATAGATGTTTTTTGCAGCGGCTGTCTGGCCAATGATGATGTGGAAGTTCGCTTCCAGGGAATTCCCCAGCATGCCGATGGGTTGCTTGATCCCTGATTCACCATCTACTATATACTCCTGTGGGATCACATCGATGATCTCTTCACCCGGATTCATGTTGAGATTGAACATCCCCGTGTGAAGATTGTCGATATCATCCTGGCTGATCTCGGTATCGATGTTTTTCCGGATGATGCTTCCGCGGTGCTGGAGACTCTTCATGTGTTGTCCGGCTATGCCTACGTTCACATATTTAATGTCAACGCCCGATTTCAGGCAGGCTTCCTCTACCGCTGCCTTGATCGATTGGACGGTGTTTTCAATGTTGGCGACAACCCCTCTCCGTACTCCCAGAGAAAGCGTTTTGCCATGTCCAAGAATCTCCACTTTGTCATATTCGTTTTTGCGGCCAACAATGACAGCAATTTTGGTTGTCCCAATATCAAGTCCTACAATGATTTCTGAAGATGCCATACGTTTCAGTGTTTTGAACAAATTACCTGGTCCTTGTATTTGATGTTGATGGTTTTATATGTATCGAAGCCGGCTTTAACCAATCCTTTCTTATAGAAAATGATCAACTTCTCGAATTTCTCTCTCATCCGGGTGGTATCACCGAAAACAACAACATGCCTTCCAACCACCGGGATCAGCTCAAATTCCATAGATGGAGTAACATAGATCTGACTGATCTGTGCTTTCAGGAAATCGCTTTCTTCAATGAAGGAAGCCAGCCGGAAGATCTTAATATTCAACGGGTCATTCTTAGTTGAATCAGATGAGATTAAAGAAGTTGAAAACGGTTTGTGCGTTTGTTCCTTCTTGTCAATGACTGAATCCGGGATGGAGCCGTTTACAACAAGCACCCTCACAGGATACCGCTCATCAAGGGGCATCATCATGCCCTCTTTGTCCATCAAACGGTCTTTTCCCCCCTCACTGATCACACGTGCGATGGGATCCCGCTGGATTATATCCACATGGACCACCCCATCTGTTGTATGATAGACTTCCGCCTGAAGGATATAATAATTAGTCTTCAACCTGGATTCAAGAGTGGAAGTGTTGATCTTATATAACGGAACTCCTTCCGGCCCTTTCCCATTTTTGAAAAGCAGTCGGAAGACATCCTCTTGTTTCAGCAATACCTGGCTACCGGTATAAAATATTTTAATCTCCATGCCCCTGCAAAGCTTCTGATGATGTTCAACTGCCACAAAAGCAGTAATGAACACCACCAGCCCAACGGCCAGGATCCAGGCAATGAAGATCAATATCTTTCTGAGCATCTTTCTGTAAGTGTTGCAAAATTACGGGTTTCAGGCCCTGCATTCATTTGTTTTTACTAACAGCCATTGTTAATTTCATCATCGTCACCTTTAAGCATCCTTGTTATCGGCTCAACGAGTTGATCAATATCTCCGGCGCCCAATGTCAGCAGCAAGTCGGGATTCTTCACTTTGATCAGATCCATGACCTTTTCCATCGAACAACATATCTTCTCTTCTTTCTTTATTTGGCTCAGCAGCCATTGCGAAGTAATCCCCTCGATCGGCAATTCCCTGGCGGGATATATATCAAGCAGGATGATATCGTCCAGCAGTTCCAGGCTTTGAACAAATCCATCTGCCAGATCACGGGTACGACTGAACAGGTGAGGCTGGAAGATTCCGGTGATCTTCCGGTCACCATGCAATTCCTTTACAGCCAGGATGCATGCTTTCAATTCTTCCGGATGATGGGCATAATCATCAAGGTAGATGTGTTTCTGGTTGCGGACATGATAGTCAAATCTCCTTTTGACGCCGGAAAAAGTCTTGAGCGACTGACGAATTTGTTTGATGCTTATACCGGCGATCAGGGCAATGGCGATGGCAGCAACGGCATTTTCAACATTAAATAAACCAGGTAATCCGAGGTCAATATCCTGGATTATCCGGTGTGGCGTGGCCAGGTCAAAAACATATTTTTCATTGATGATCCGGAGGTTTCTGGCATAATAGTCAGCCTCGCTTTCGAGGGAATAGGTTGAAACATGGATAGGTTGTTCCGGATCAACCGGTATGCATAGGTTTTTTTTGATTACCAGGTGACCGCCTGGTTTGATCTTTCGGATAAATGCGCCAAAGGTCTCTTTTACCGCATCAGCTGTCCCGTAAATATCGAGATGATCTGCATCAGCCGATGTGACAACAGCCAGATAAGGCTCCAGCTTGAGGAACGAACGATCAAACTCATCCGCCTCCACGATCATCACGGGAGCCCCTTTCCCTTCATGGGTGATCAGATTCGATTGATAATTTTTAGATATCCCGCCAAGGAAGGCAGTCATGTGTCTTCCGGCTTCCCGAAATAAAAATGCCGTGAGGGTTGTCACGGTGGTTTTTCCATGACTCCCGGCAATGGCAATGGTTTGATATGGACGGGTGATCTCTCCGAGGACTTCCGATCGCTTCATGATATTGGCGTGTTGTTCACGCAAGAACACCAACTCCGGATGATCCTGGGGTATGGCAGGTGTGTAGATCACCAGATCAGGAATCACTGGTATGGCCGAAATATCTGGCTGATAATGGATATCACAGCCTTGATTGATCAACGATCGGGTCAGTTCTGTCTCTGTCAGGTCATAGCCATACACCCTGATTCCCCGGGCTAAAAAATACTGAGCCAGGGCGCTCATACCGATGCCTCCGATACCAAGAAAATAGACTGTATGGAGCGTTGTTTTAAACATCTCTGGTCACTGGTTATGCTGAATCAGGGAGACGATCACTTCAACGATCCTGTCGGCTGCATCAGGTTTGGCCATTTCCCGGATGTTGTTGCCAAACATGGTCATCCGTTCAGGGTTTTGGAAGAGTTCCTGGATGACCTGGCTGATCCTTTCCCTGGCTTCATGATCTTTCAAATAAATCGCTGCATTTCGCTCTACCAGGGCCTTCACATTTTTTGTTTGATGGTCAGCGACCACACTGGGGGAGGGGATAAGAATAGCCGGTTTCCCAGCCATGCAAAGCTCGGAGATAGCGATGGCTCCAGCTCTGGAGATGATCACATCTGCACAGGCGTAAGCCAGATCCATGCGCTGTATGAAATCAAATATCCGGATGTTGCCCTTGCTTTTTCCTGCAACGCTGGCCCGGGCTTCCCGGTGGTACATCTTTCCGGTTTGCCAGATGACCTGGATGTTATTATCCCCGAAGAAGCTCAGGTTAAAAGCAATGCTTTCGTTAATGGTACGGGCTCCCAGGCTTCCGCCAATGACAAGAACTGTTTTCAGCGAAGGGTCGATACCGAAAAATATATACGCCTCGGATTTTTTATCGGTTGGGTCAGTGATGTCCTGCCGGATCGGATTACCGGTCAACACAATTTTTTCAGCCGGAAAATAGCCTTCCATCCCTTCATAAGCCACACAGATACGGTCGACAGCATCAGCCAGCAGCTTATTGGTCATTCCGGGATAGGAATTTTGCTCCAGGATCACAGTTGGGATGCCCGATTTAGCAGCCATTCTGAGGGTTGGCCCGCTGGCGTATCCTCCTGAACCGATCACTACATCGGGCTGAAAGGTCTTGATGATTTTGGAAGCTTTCCTTAGGCTCAGGAAAACCTTTAATGGGAACAACAGGTTTTTCACCGTGATCCTTCGATGGAAACCGCTGATCCAGAGCCCTTCGATAGGATAGCCGGCTGCCGGCACTTTTTCCATTTCCATCTTGCCTGTGGCCCCGATAAACTGAATGGCCGCATCAGGATACTTCTTCCGGAGTGCGTTGGCAATCGCAATGGCTGGAAAAACATGACCTCCGGTGCCGCCTCCACTGATGATTGCCTTCATACAGATAATTCAGGTTGATTAAACAGTCGCATATAAATTATCGGAGATCTTGAAAGAGGTTTTTTCTTCCTGTGCTTCAATCTCAAGACCCCTGCTTACACTAAGGATAATCCCGATAGAGATGGCCGTGAACCAGAGTGAAGTCCCCCCCATGCTTACCAATGGCAGCGTCTGGCCGGTCACAGGTAACAGTCCAACAGCAACACCCATGTTGATCAATGCCTGGAAGACGATCAGAAACCCGATACCGAAGGATAGAAAAGATCCGAAATTACCCTTGCATCGGTTGGCGATTCTGACAATCCGGAAGAAGAGGGTAAGGTAGAGCAGGGTGACAAAGCCGCCTCCAACCAGCCCGTACTCTTCAATGATGAAAGCAAAGATGAAGTCGGAATAGGGGTGAGGCAGGAAATTCCGTTGGGTGCTTTTTCCCGGCGTTTTACCGAAGAAGCCGCCGGATGCGATTGCAATCTTTGCCTGGGTGATCTGATAATCGGCTTCGGGATCAGCTTTCGAATCATCGAGCCAGACTTCAATGCGGTGCTTCCATGTTTCACCCCTGGGAATAGCCTTGGGGTAATGCATGATCAGAAAGAACAGGATCACTCCGAAAGCAGCTCCGGCAAGAATCGTTAGCCCGATATGTGCCATCCGGGCACGGGCAATCCAGATAAGCACCAGACAGGAAACAAACAAAATAGCAGCAGTAGAAAAGTTGGAAGGAAATATCAGGAGGCAGATCAGGATAATGGGGATCAGCATGAAAAGGTAGATCTTCAACGATTTGATCTTATCCTGGTTGTTTGCCAGCAGTTTTGCTAAAAACATCACCAGTGCCGGTTTTGCCAAATCTGACGGCTGAAAAGTCAACCCTGTCAAGGGAATGGGTAACCACCTTGCTGCACTGTTGATTGTCAATCCATAGATAATCAGGGCAGCAAGGAATCCAATGCTGAGAAGGAAGGTTACAAAAATGATGTAGCCTTTGCTGTACCAGGTGTATTTGACCAAGTGTATCAGATACATGAAAAGCAACCCCGCCACAACCACAATCAGTTGCTTGATGAGATAATACTCTGTATTGCCATCATTTTTGGCATAGGCCAGCGACCCGGTAGCGCTGTAAACAGTGAGCAGACTCAAAACCGATAAAATGATGACGATACCCCAGATCACTTTATCACCCTGGATATTCCTGATATAACGCAGCATGTCAATTCCTCCTGAAAGTTTATATTTAACCTTATTTCATTATAAGCTTTTAACCATACGCCGGTATGTTTCACCCCTTTCAACAAAATCCTTGAACATATCAAAACTTGGACAACCTGGAGAGAACAAAACAACATCCCCTTTCTGGCCCAGGTCGTAGGCGCTTTCCACAGCCTCTTGCAAGGTTTCGGCTTCATATACGTTCCGGGCCATGTTTCGAAGAAAATCTGAAAATTCCTTCCGGTCATCCCCAATGCAAATAATGGCTTTCACTTTCTTTTTAATCAACTCCGCCAATCCGATAAAGTCCTCTTTATTTCCACTTCCACCTGCAATCCAGATCAACGGCTTGTTCATGCTTTCGAGGGCGAACCAGGTTGAATTCAGGCTGGAAGCACGTGAATCATTGAGGAATTCGATGCCGTGAATATTTGCAACAAATTCCAGTCTGTGCGGTGTATTCCGCATGTTGGAGAAACTCTCCCGGATGGTGGTTTTCCGGAGTTCAGTGAGCTTGTCTTCCATGACAGCAGCCAGTGACCTGGGGATGCGTGTTTTGCCTTGTAAAGCCAGCGAATCAAATGTCATATGTTTTGGATTCTGATTCATTATCTTATTTTTAGTGTGATGATCGTCATAATGGCCAGCATGATCCCGACTATCAGAAATCGCAGAACGATCTTGGACTCATGATATCCCAGTATCTGATAGTGATGATGTAGCGGGGACATCTTGAATATCCGCCGTCCTTCGCCGAATCTTTTTCTGGTGAATTTGAAGTAGCTGACCTGTAAGAGCACTGACAGATTTTCAATGAGAAAAATGCCGCAGAGCAAGGGGATCAGGAACTCCTTGCGGATCATGATGGCAAACACGGCAATGATGCCGCCAAGAGCCAGGCTGCCCGTGTCTCCCATGAATACCTGTGCCGGGTAAGCATTGTACCAGAGAAACCCAATACAGGCTCCGACGAAAGCGCTGATATAAATGGCCAACTCGCCGGTATCAGGGATATACATGATGTTCAGGTAGCTGGCGAAGACGATGTTGCCGGAGACATAAGCCAGGATGCCAAGCGTGATACCGATAATGGCGGATACCCCTGTCGCCAGGCCATCAATCCCATCCGTGAGGTTGGCTCCGTTGGAAACGGCAATGATGATCAGGATCACAATCGGGATGAACACGATCCATGCAAATTTTGCGTAATCATTGCCCATCCATTTCAGCAGGATGGCGTAATCGAATTCATTGTTTTTAAAGAAGGGTATCGTTGTTTTTGTCGATTTGGAAGAAGTGGGTGTGAACAAGGTCGACTTTTGTTGAGCTCCTTCGTTGTTGAAAACCTCTGATGTTCTAACCACTGCCGCAGATGATGTTCGTTGCCGGATCACAATATCGTCGCTGAAGAACATGGTAGTTCCGACGATGATTCCCAATCCAACCTGCCCGATGATTTTGAACCTCCCGGCCAGCCCTTTCTTGTTTTTCCTGAATACTTTGATGTAGTCATCCAGAAAACCGATCAATCCCAGCCACACAGTCGACACCAGGATAAGGATGATATAGATATTATTGAGCTTGGCAAAAAGCAGCGTTGGAATAAGAATAGCCGCCAGGATAATCAGGCCTCCCATCGTTGGGGTTCCTTTCTTGGCTTGCTGGCCTTCCAGTCCCAGGTCGCGAATCTCTTCTCCTACCTGTTTGCTTTTCAGCAGACGGATCAACCGGTGTCCAATGATCATGGAGATGAAGAGGGAGGTGATCACTGCCCCGAGAGCACGGAAGGAGATGTACTGGAACATCCCGGCGCCCGGCACATCGAACACTTTATCGAGATAGGTAAAGAGATGGTACAGCATAGACGTTGCTTTTATGTTATTGGCGTGACGGATAACAACTCACGAACAATTTCCAGATCATCAAAATGATGTCTGATCCCTTTAATCTCCTGGTAGTTCTCATGCCCCTTTCCAAGGATAGCAATGATGTCGCCGGGCCTGGCAAATGCACAGGCCGCTTTAATGGCCTCTTTCCGGTTGGTGATGGTGATCACTTTCAGCTGATCAGGGAATTCGATACCTTTTTTCATCTCTTCGATGATCTGATCGGGATCTTCATCGCGCGGGTTGTCGGATGTAAGGATCACCCTGTCGCTTAACCGGCTGGCAGTCCTGGCCATTACCGGCCGCTTGAAGGGATCCCTGTTCCCCCCGGCTCCCACCACCGTGATGATCTGCACTCCAGCCGTTCTCAGGGAAACGATCGTCTCCAGTACATTCTCAATGGCATCAGGCGTATGGGCATAATCAACAATAGCCGTAACGTCTTGATCCGACCGAACCTGGTTGAAACGGCCTGCCACCGGCTCACATCTGCTTAATCCCTGAAGGACCTCAACCTTTTCCATCCCAAGACAAATGGCGGTGGTGTATGCCGCCAGGATATTGTAGGCATTGAATTCTCCGATAAGCTGGAACCAGACCTCGAAACCATCCACACTCATATGCAGGCCATTCAGGCTGTTTTCCAGTATCCGTCCATTGAAGTCTGCCATCGACTGCAGGCTGTAAAACTTCCTGGCAGCCCGGGTGTTTTGCAGCATCACTTCGCCATTCCGGTCATCCTTGTTGCTGATGGCAACGGCAGTCTGCGGAAGTTGATCGAAGAATCCTTTTTTAGCTTTCAGGTATTCTGCGAAAGTTCCGTGATAATCGAGATGATCATGGGTGATGTTTGAGAAAACGCCGGCAGCGTAGGTTAGTCCGGTGATACGATGCTGAACAACCGCATGGGAACTGACTTCCATGAAACAATAGTCGCAACCTTTTTCCACCATCATCGCCAGCAACCGGTTCAGGCTGATGGCATCCGGAGTGGTATGGGTGGCAGTAAGGATCTCTCCGTTGACTTCATTCCGGATCGTGCTGATCATTCCACAGCTATATCCCAGGTTCCGGAACAACTGGTAGAGCAATGTAACAGTGGTTGTTTTTCCGTTTGTCCCAGTAATGCCTGTCAAACGCAGTTTGGCAGAAGGATTGTCGAAAAACCGGCAAGCCACATATCCGAGGAAAAGGGTGGAATCAGCAACCTGTACATAGCAGATGGCTTTCTTCAGGTTGGATGGTAAAACTTCAGCGATGATGGCAACAGCGCCTTGGGTGATGGCCTGCTCGATGAAGTTGTGCCCATCCGTCTGAGTTCCCCGTGTTGCAATGAAAAGACTGCCTGGGGTAACCTTCCTTGAGTCAGCAGTAATCTCGCTGATAACTATGTCGGGTTTCCCTTTGATTTCAAGAACCAAAGACAATTCCAGGATTTCTTTCAATTGTTTCTGCACGGGATTCATCGATTGCTAGGTTTGCAGTTGTATTTGAACCAGATTCCCTTTACTGATCTTTGTTCCCGCAGGAACCGATTGTTTGATCACATTTCCCTTGCCTGAAAGCCTGACCTTCAATCCCATTTTTTCGAGCAAATAGAGCGCATCCCGTGCCGTCAGGCCGATCAGATCGGGCATGTATCCATTTGAAAACCGGAAAGGCTGAAAACTCACGACCCGGTCTTTCTTTTCCGACCTCACCAGCAAAGGGGCCGGGAACCGGTCGGAAACTTTGAAATTCAGGGTTTCATAGATTGTGGTCAGTTCATTTTGGTAACCTGCCGGTGCAAAAGGCACCACCGGACGAAGGCTGTCTTTAACAGCCCGTTTGTTGATCTCCAGGTCCATTGCATAGACCTTATCGGCAATTTCTTTAAATACCGGTGCAGAAACCGCACCTCCGTAGTATTTTCCCTTAGTGGGATTGGTAACGACCACAATGCAGCTGTACTTCGGGTTGTCAGCTGGAAAATACCCCACAAAGGAAGCCTTGTAGATGGGAACATCATATCCTTTATCCGCATCAGCAACCTTGGCTGTACCCGTCTTTCCTGCAATCTGATACACCGTGTTGAATAATGTCTTTGCAGTTCCATTTGATACCACCCCTTCCAGTAGCTTGTGGGCTGAATCAATCGTTGACATCGAGCAAATGGCGGGATTGATAACCTCCGGCTCGAATACTTTGATGGTTTGTCCGGCTCTTCTGATCTTGCTCACCAGAAGAGGCCGCATCATCTTCCCGTTGTTGGCTACGGCATTATATAAGATGAGCATATGCATGGGTGTAAGCAAGGTTTCGTACCCGTACCCCATCTGGTGCAGCGATTCTGCCGACCAGGTTCGCTTCTCTTTAGGACTATTGATAAAGGGTTTCTGTTCTCCTTTGATCTGAAGTTCGTAGTCATGAACAAAGAGATTTCTCAGCCCATTGGTGAATTTTTCCGGATTTTTCAGGAAGCAATGGCGAACGATTTCGGAGGTGCCGACATTGGAAGATTTCTCGAAGATCTGCTGGGCAGTAATAACACCATATCCTCCATGAGCATCTGTAACGGTTTTTCTGTAGTAGACCTTCTTTCCGTTGCCAGTATTGAATTTGTCGTGCAGGGAGAGCCCGCCAAATTCGAGTGCTATCAGAAAAGAAGCCAGTTTAAACGTCGATCCAGGTTCTGCCCGGTCATTGATGGCATAGTTTGCTCCTTCAACATATTGTCCCTGTTTGTTTTTGGCCAGGTTAATAATAGCCTTGATATGGCCTGTTCTCACCTCCATCAGGATGACACATCCATAGTCAGCGCTGTCAGCGATCAATTCTTTCCGCAGCGCGTTATCCGCCACATCCTGCATCCGGAAATCGATGGTCGTGATCACATCGCAGCCATTCTTTGGCTCAATCTCATTATCGCTCTTGACCGGCCGCCAGGCGCTGCCTGCAATCCTCCGTTTCAGCACCAACCCCTTGGAGCCTCGCAAATCCTGATCAAATGCCGATTCTATTCCGAGGGCAACACTGTCTTTTGTATCCTCCATAATAAATCCTATCGTTCTCCTTCCCAGATCACCATAAATCAACTCCCGCCGGTACTTCTTATCGGCGATCAAACCACCGCGGTTTTTTCCCAGACGAAAGATGGGGAAGCGCTCAACCTGCCGCTTGACATCATATTTCACATTTTTCTGGAGCAATACGTATCCTCGTTCTTTAGCCCTGGCTTTTAACAGGATCTGCTTGTATTGCTGTTTGGTTTTATCCCGGAAGGTATTGGCCAGGCAGTAAGCCAGGGAATCAACACCCGAAAGAAAAATACTGTCCGGCACGACCTTGTGTCTGACATCCATGGCGATGTCAAAAAGGGGCACAGAGGTGGCCAGCGGGATTCCATCTGCGCTGTAAATCGTCCCCCTGACCGCCTCCACCTGGAAATAGCGCATCTCCTGTTTTTCTGCTTTTTCCCTCAGTTCTTCCCCTTGGACGAGTTGTATGTAGGAGGCTTTTACCAGTACAATAACCCCAAAGATCAGGCTTAGGAAATAGAGCACATAAATGCGGGATCGCATCTCGTTTTTTGGATCTTTAAATTTCATGACAACCTCCGATTACCTTATATTAATATTGTTACTTCGCTTGTTCCGACAAGCCTGTTTCCGATTCATCGAAGAATAGCTTTTCAGGTGGCACGGTGGCTTCCCTGATCCCGCTGTTTTTCAGTTTTTCAGCGAGGTATGAGGCCCTTTGCAATGTTTGAAGCTGCTGCATCACAGCGATCCGCTCCACGGTCAGTTCATCGATCTGCGACTTGGTCCGGCTGATCTTCCGGATCGTCTTTTCTGCGTAGTAAGTGTTGGAAATGTAAAGGATGCAAAGAAAGGCCAGGTAGATTAGAAAGGGATAAAACCGTTTTACCCTGTCACGGCTGAGGTACTCACCTCCCAGAAAGTGTGCCAAGCGCCGACCAAAGGTCGATCCCTGCGAAGCCTCTTCCTGGTTTGACTTAACTTGCGGCTGTTCAGTGTTTTCCCTGATCTGGTTCATAGGTTATTTTTTTTCTGCAATTCGTAATCTGGCGCTTTTTGCACGCGGGTTTTCAGCCAGTTCGCCGGCTTCAGGCATCAATGGTTTCCGTGTGATCGGGTGCAAAGGCGCATGGATGTTCCCGAAAAAATCTTTCTCTAATATTCCTTCCATGTTACCGGCCCGGAAGAAATTCTTAACAAGCCTGTCTTCCAATGAGTTGTAAGAGATCACGACCAGCCTGCCCCCATTCTTCAATGCCTCGGTCGACCGCACCAGCATTTCTTTCAGTGTCTCCAATTCATCATTAACCGTGATCCGGATCGCCTGGAAAAGCTTTGCCAGATGCTTGTTTAACTGATGGGGCGGGAAAAGCGGCGCAACAGTCTCCCTGAGTTGATGGGTTGTAGTGATCAGGTTGATCTTCCTTTCTTCACAGATCCTCTGCGCGATCCGGTGAGCCTGAGGGAGTTCTCCAAATTCATGAATGATATTTGCCAGTGCTTCTTCACTCCATTCGTTGACGATCTGGACTGCCGAAACCTTCATCCGTTGATCCATGCGCATATCCAGCGCCCCGTCAAAACGTGTTGAAAAACCCCGTGTCGACCGGTCAATCTGGTGGCTTGATACACCCAGGTCCGCTAATATTCCATCAACTGGCATCAGATTATATAGGAGAAGATAGTTTTTCAGGTACCTGAAATTCTGATTGATGAATATGAACCGGTCGTTGTCAACCTTGTTCACGGCCGCATCCGGATCCTGATCAAAGGCCACCAGCTTACCCGTTGTAAGCTTTGAAAAAATTGCTTTTGAATGCCCCGCCCCACCCATCGTCAGGTCTACGTAGATGCCGTCGGGGCGGATGTTTAATCCTTCCAGACAGGCATCCAGTAAGACCGGTATATGATACATCAATCTTCTTTTACTTGCTCAGGTTGATTCTTCACCATCACCTTTTTGGCGAGTTCGGCATACCGTTCATTGGTTAACACGGCTGCATCCCTGTACTTTTCAGCAGCCCATACTTCTATCCTGTTCCCGAAAGCGGAGAGCACAATGTCCTTCCTGATCCCGGCTTCCTCCAACAGCGGCTTGGGCAGCAATAACCGATATTGACCATCCATCTTCAGGATCGCAGACCGGAAATTGAAGAACCGCGCAAATGCCCTGGCTTCATCATCATAAAGACTCTTCTGATCCAACACCTCCTTCTCTTTTTTCCACTCATAATACGGGAAGAGATTCAGACATCCCTCAAAACCCATGTTGATCATGAAAGTGTCCAGGGAATCAGCCGGTATCTGTTTCCGCAGCATAACGGGCAACTGGATACGCCCCTTCTCATCCATGGTCACCTCAAACTCACCTGTAAAACTTGCCATCCGGAACGGTTATTAAAATTTGTCGGTAAAGATAAATATAAATTCCCATTTTTTTCCATCGGATACCACTTTTTTTAAAAACTGTTGATAACTTTCTTGATATTTTCTTAATATGTAGAATACATAAATATATAAAAGTCAGAAAAACAATAAGATGACAAAGATAAGAAAAAATGGGATGCAGTGGGAATTTTTTATTCGAGATGCATCAGTTTTTCAACCCGGATGATTTTATCGGGTATGATCACCTGGCAAATGATAAGGCCGGAAGGCCAATCCGAAGTTGACACGGTTATGTGCTGTAAGTCCCGGAAATCCTTGCTGTAAATCATGTTCCCGGCAATAGAATAGCACCTGATGCTGCCTGAAAGGAGTTGTGGAAACGTTATTTGAAATACCGACCGGCAAGGATTGGGAAACAGGCTGACCGTCAATGTTGAACTGGGTATCTCATGAATATAAGGTAAAACGGGCGGCGAGGCAGAAGCTGAGTAAAAGAAAAGCCCTCCCGAATAATTACCGGCAATCAGTTCCATCTTTGAGTCAGCATCCAGATTGGCGATGGCAGGTGCGCTCCGCCATCCAGTCAATGGTTTATAAAGGGTCGTATCCAGAAGTTCTTTCAAGTCCTGGACCTCCGTAAAGGCTTCCTGCAGATGGCTGTCAATATCCTTGAAATGAAAGACCTTGCCTTGCTCGGAGCCTGCCAACAGACGGGTCTCTCCGGATAACAACCGGAAAAAGCAGGGAACACTGAATCCGTCCCAGGAAAGGGAGTAGTCAGTGACATTGACTTTGCCAAGGCTGTCGGTGACAAAAGTAAAAACCGGGTTTTCAGCAGTACCTGAATTCCTGTAATAGTTCAGGTTGCCACCTCGTTCCCCAATGACCAGATCGCTCAACCCATCCCGGTCAAGATCAAAAAGCTGGGGAGCGCTTGACAGCCCGACATCAATCTGCTGATACTGAAATACCGGAATCTGATATTCGGGGAGTAGTGCCGATGATGGGATCCGCTCCAGGTAGATAAGCGACCCATCTTCCTGTCCCGGCAAAAGATCCGGGATAGCATCCCCATTCAGATCAGCTTGCGTCGGTGAAAGGCCTTTCAACCCATATTTTGACAGGTCCCCGAGGTCATTGGTAATAAAAGAAAAGAGCGGCGAGTTTGCGCTTCCGGTATTGCGATAATAGGCAATGGATGAGTGATACACCGTGTGCAGCAATCCCAGGGCATAATAACTGGAATCATAATATCCCTCATTGCCTACGAGGAGATCCAATAAACCATCCCCGTCAACGTCAGCAAGAACCGGCCGTGAAGAACTTCCAAAGTCGAGCATTTCTTCCTGTAAAAAGGATTTGGTTTGGAGAGAAAACACAGGCGAACCGTTTGTACCTATATTATTATATAACCATACCGACCGGGTGTTTTCAGCTACTGCCAGTTGCGGATCAAAAGGGGAAATGATCAACTCATCCTGTCCGTCATGGTTGGCATCCTGGAGAAATGCTGCAGGGAAAGAAAACAGCCGCACCGGGTCAGGTAGTCCGGGGAATAAGGTATCCTGACTGATCATCCTGGCCGTATCCGATGTTCCGCCATTGATCAGGGAAATCAGTCCGGGATAGCCCACATCTCCCAGGATCAGATCCGGCAGCTGATCCCCGTTCAAATGGGTGATTAACAGGGTTGATCCGGTATGCCGGTCACCCGGTGTCATCGCAAAAGGCGCCGGTTCTTTGTACGGACAGATGACATTCAACTCCAGGATATTCGAGGATTCGCTCTCCTTAAACCCTCCCCAGCATTGTTCTTCAAGCCGATAGTCCAGACTGTCGGCATGACCATACTTTTCCATCGACAGATTCTTGTGGTACTGCACATAAGATCCCAGACCAAAAAAGGTTAAAATGTCAAGATCGCCATCTAAATCCACATCTTCTATGGCCGGATAATCCACAGAGGTCAGAAAAAGATTGACATATCCGGAAAAATAGTACGACTGCAACTGGTTGGTTACAAGCTCGAACCGGAGATGCTCTTCCGAAATATTCCTGAACACGCGGATCCCGCCATTCTCATAGGTGAAAATATCTTCCCTTCCATCATAATTATAGTCTTTTAAGACCATCCAATCATGCATTTCCGGAAAATACCTGAAAAGATCAGGCCGGAAGCGATAATCACCCTGGTCTGGAAGATAAACAAAAGGTAGAAGCCGGTTTCCATGACGGTCGAAAACGAGCGGGTCTTTGTTGCCGTCAAGATCCATGTCAATCATGGCAAACTGACAACTATTCATCCCACCGGCCCAGGGGTATTTCAGGTAATCATCACCGGTTGAAATGGTTTGGCCATGCAGGATTCCTGCTGATAAAATGATTGCTATCAGGTTCAGCAAATGCCAAATCGATTGTCTGATAAACTGCGAATTCATCACGCCCATTCGTTGAATATCCATACAAAGATAGACATCCTGGAGTGTCTTGGTTGACACCGGACAATGAGATATACGGCTTTTATATACCTTTGGATGAGAAATTTAATTGCCATGTCTCGAATCCTGGTCATCGACGATGAAAAAAGTATCCGGGCTACCCTCCGGGAGATTTTGGAATACGAAAAATATGAAGTGGACGAGGCCCAGGATGGTGTGGAGGCGCTGAAAAAGCTGACTTCTGCCAAGTTTGATGCCATTCTCTGTGATATTAAAATGCCTAAAATGGATGGCCTGGAGGTGCTGGACAAGATCATGGGGATGACCGATACCCCGGTGGTGATGATATCCGGCCACGGCACCATTGATACTGCCGTTGAAGCCATCAAGCAGGGTGCCTTTGATTACATCGCCAAGCCGATCGACCTGAACCGGTTGCTGGTCACATTGCGCAATGCACTCGATAAGAATTACCTCCTGGCTGAAACCAAAACCTTACGGGACCGGATCGAAAAACGGTGGGAAATCGTCGGGAATTCGACTGCCATCGTAAAGGTGAAGGAGCTCATCGACAAGGTGGCCGCATCGGATGCACGTATTTTGATCACCGGAGAAAACGGAACCGGAAAGGAACTGGTGGCACGGCAGATCCATGCCCGGAGCGCAAGGGCTAAGGGTCCTTTCGTTGAAGTCAACTGCGCAGCAATTCCTTCAGAACTCATCGAAAGTTATCTTTTCGGACATGAGAAAGGGAGCTTTACATCAGCGATCAAACAGCATAGGGGGGATTTTGAGATAGCCAGCGGCGGAACCTTGTTCCTGGATGAGATCGGAGATATGAGTTTAAGTGCGCAGGCCAAAGTGTTGAGAGCTTTACAGGAGAAGAAGATCATGCGGGTGGGCGGCGAAAAGGATATTGTGGTGGATGTCAGGGTGATCGCAGCCACCAACAAGGATCTCAAACTGGAAATTGAACGGAAATCATTTCGTGAGGACCTGTTTCACCGGCTGAGTGTGATCATCATTCAGGTGCCTCCACTGAGGGAAAGGCTTGAAGACATCCCTGCACTGGTCCATCATTTCCTGAAAGAAATAGCAGAAGAGCAGGGAAAACCTGTTCCCGCGATCTCGGACAAAGCCCTCCGTGAAATGCAGCAATTCAAGTGGACGGGCAATATCCGCGAACTCAGGAATGTGGTTGAAAGGCTGATCATCCTGTGCGATCGCCAAATTGACGAACAAGACATCAGCCAATATGTGAACCCCATCATCTGATCATGCTGAACTTACCGGAGTAAAGTCACCATTCCTTTTTCAGTGATTGCTTTTTCCAGGTTGAGGCGATAGGTCAGTTCCCAGGCATAAACACCAGCATCGCAGGGCTTTCCCTGGAATTTGCCATCCCACCCCTGGTCATAACTGTTGGTACTGAAGACCATCTCTCCCCATCGGTTAAAAATGGTGAGGGAGAAGAGGGTGACATCTTCAAAATCCCCGACGGCTCTGAACACGTCATTCAGTCCGTCCTCATTGGGGGTAAAGGCATTGGGAATAAAGATCTGCAGTGAGCAGGGGATCATGGCTACCGTGTCACTTCCCTCGCAGCCCAGGGTATCGGTAACCTGAACCCAGTAAACCCCTTCATCACGGGCAGTCAAGTACCGGTCGGTACTGCCATCCTGCCACAGATAAGATGTAAAGTATGGCCCTGCGTCAAGTTGAACCGGTACACCGGCGCATAGGTAGGGGTCATTCGATAGATTTACTACGGGAGCGGGTGCTAACTGGATAATATAAGGTGGAGAAGTAACCGGGTTGGCTGATAGGCAATAGAGCGAAGAGGTGAGTGTACAGGTGACGGTCCGGTTGGGTTCAAGGAGATCAGAAACATACACCGGATTGGTACCCTGCTGAACAGACACGCCATCGACAAACCATTCGTAGATGGGGGTTAACCCTTCATTGGCCGGGATTGCTGTGAAAGTGATCTCTACCCCGCTGCAAATCGCCGGGTGGTCACTGGTGACCGTCACTGTCGGCAGAACAGGTTGGGTGGTGCTGATTGTGATGGTGTTGGAAGTGGCCGGGTTATTGGTAGCACAGGTAATATCCGAAGTGATCACACAGTATACCTGGTCCCCATCCACCGGGATATTGGAATAGACAGGATTATTTGTTCCTACAGGATTGCCGTTGAGATACCAGGCATAGGTTGGATTGGTGCCGCCGTTGATGGCTGTGGCGGTATATGTTACCGTATCGCCTTCACAAACCGGATTATCCGGGTC
>VGGL01000012.1 GCA_016868575.1 Bacteroidota bacterium | reverse complement strand
CAAAGCAGCAGGTTAAGTTTGTTATCCTGGATGAAATCCTTCACCCGTTTGATCTCAGTGTAGAGGATATTATCCGAAGTAAATTTCGGTACGAGATTTCTGAGTTCTTTATACCACTGGGCTGAAAAAGAGGAGAGATTTTTCTGACACTTAAGGTAATCAATGGCCTGCAGGATGGTGATCAACTCAATGGCCATGACGAGGTATCCATTTCCAATCACCCGCCTTGTGATCAGTGCTGCATTGGTTCCCATGCTGACAATATCCTGGTTGTCGTTGTTGCTCGGAATGCTGTGGACATACATCGGAAAGGAGATGGTCTGATTTTCTGCAACAGTGGAGGTAGCCGTAAACTGGGCGCCTTGCATACCCAGGTTCAGACCAAGGGTTCCCAGGTTGACAAAAGGAGGCAGTTTGCCGTTGAGCTTGTCATTGAGCAGATAATTCAATTGACGTTCAGCCAGCATGGAGAGCTTGGTGATGGAGATCTTGACCTTGTCCATTTCCAGCGAAACGTAGTCGCCGTGGAAATTCCCGCCATGGAACACATTGTTGTTGATGTCATCGATGATCGGGTTGTCATTGGTGGAGTTCACCTCATTGATCAGCACTTTCTCGGCACACCTGATGGTATCGAGGATAGGTCCAAGGATTTGCGGGACACAACGGAGAGAATAGTATTCCTGAACCTTATCTTTAAAAACTTCAGGTTCCTGTTTGTGGTTGTTGTAGAGAAATTCGGGTCTGCGGCGGATCAGCTTGCTGTCGGCCAGGATTTTTTGCATCATGCCTGCGACTGCGATCTGCCCCGGGTGCTTCTTCAGACTGTTCAGCTCGTTTGAGAAGTGGTCGTCGAAGGAGGCGACGATCTCATTGATCATGCTGGATGCCAGGATGCTCCAGTCGAGCAGGTTCTTGGCAAGGATCAGGTTGATGATCCCGATACCGGTCATGGCCGAGGTTCCGTTGATCAGTCCAAGCCCTTCCCGGATATGGATGTTGATGGGTGTAAGCTTGAATTTCTTGAAGATGACTGGAGTAGGGGAGGCCTTCCCTTTGTGGCAGACTTCTCCCTCACCGATGAGAACCAGCGCCAGGTGAGCGAGCTGTACCAGGTCTCCGCTGGCGCCAACGCCGCCATGTTCGGGAATGACAGGGTTGATATTTAAGTTGATCAGATCTTTCAGGAGCATGATCACCTCCGGATGGATTCCTGAGTGTGCCTGGATCAGGCTGCTCAGGCGGGCAAGCATCGTCGTGCGGACGTACCGCTCAGGCAGGGGCGCCCCACCGCCTGCTGAATGGCTCCGGATAAGGTTATACTGAAGATCTACCTGTTTTTTTGCATCGATCTTATACTGTGCCATCGGGCCAAGCCCGGTATTGATGCCGTAGATCACCTTGTGGTGTGCGAAAGACTCAAGAAATTTAAAGTTTTTGTCGACTCTCTGCAAGGCCTCAGGAGCAATATCAATCTGTTCTCCCCGGTAGACAATGTTAAAGAAATCTTCCAGCGTCAGCGGCCCATTTCCTATGATTATCATGCTGTTAAGCTGTTTAATGATCGTTTCGGATCAGTCAAAAAATAAGCCTGCAAAAATAATAAAAAGTTAGATACTCAGAGGTCAGAGCCGAGGTCAGAGTCAGAGTCAGAGTCAGAGGTCAGAGACCAGAGTCGGAGGTCTGTGGGTTGGGGGTTGTGCAAGGGAAGTGTATTTGTTCAATTTTGTGATTTCGTGCATTGGTGGCATAAAAAGACTTTTCAGGGGGGGCTCAAATATAAATTCTGAAATCTGAACTCTGGCCTTTGAAAAAAAGTGTATCTTTGCGCCGTTCTTTGGAACATGGCTCCGTAGCTCAACTGAATAGAGCATCTGACTACGGATCAGAAGGTTGGGGGTTTGACTCCCTCCGGAGTCACGAAACAGGTGCAAAGTGCAAAGTGTAAAGTGTAAAATAACTTGCACCTTGCACTTTTGGTTTTAGATTTTAGACTTAATATCCCAGGTACCGAGCTTTTCAAATCCCGATTTCCAATCAAGTTCCGTAGTAAAACACCTCTCTAACGATCTTCCCTTCTTTCCATTCCTGTAAGGCTACTTGGGTATATTTGCAGATGCCACGATCTCTGTGGGTGTATTTCATTAATTAGGATTTATTACTCAACATCGAAAAGAAAACTTGACAAGCCCTAAATTTTATTGTATCTTCGTAACGGAAATCAAAGATTGAATTATCGATTATGCCTCACACTTTAAACCAACGATTATGAAAGGACTTATAAAAATGGCTACAAGGATGCTTAGCCTGGCATCTTTGTTTTTTCTGAGCCTCGCTGTTTCAGGGCAATATCCAACGTATGAAAACCGGTTGATAAATGATACCATGCCGGATCCATACACCTATGAGTTCGATATCTATCTGCTGAGGACAGGGAGTATCCCACTTGAACTTGTCTCATACACAGCGGGGATTTATTTTGATCCTGTTGTGGTTAATGGAGGAACGATCACAGCATCGATTGTTCCAGGGTCATCGCAGCTTTTCCCTGCACAGCAGCCCACAATTGTGACGATTGGCAATGGAAGCAATGGAACATTCTGTCTGGCCGGATTACCGTACTACATCATACGGCTGGCTGGCGTGTCTCCTCCCGGAGCTGGAAATGGAACTTACATCGTAACAGATTTTCCGGGTACCAGGGTTTGCAGGATCAAACTAACAAATTCTCTTGCATTTGCTCCTGCTCCGCCGATACAATGCTTTAATTTTCAAGCCACTCCTTATAACACGGTTGTGCGTGCATATGTTGGTGGTCTTAACACGAATATTACAATTCAAGCCTTCCACTTCATCACCGATCTTACCAATCCATTACTCAATCTTCCGGTCCCGGTGCATACCCTGACGGGTGGCGGGATCGCCCCGGCCATTGTGGGTTTGGATGGTTCTGATGCCGGGATCAGATACTGGCTTTACAGGGATGGTGTGAGTACCCAATGGCCAACGACCGGTACAGGATCCCCATTTACCTTCAATGGCTCTCCATTTTCATCATCAGGTGTTTATACATCAACAGGATGGCGAAAAGCAACTTACCTCACGGCAGCGATGAACGGTCCAGTGACCATCGATAAAAATCTGCATGTTAAATGTTTCCTTGAAGGGCTGTATGCCGGGGGAAGTGCAATGAATGCCGTTTCAGATGGAAGTAATTATGTCTTTGGGCCTACCATTGCCGATACTTTCCATATAGAGCTGAAAGACCAAACGGACTATCATCTTGTTTTCAAATCGCCTTCCACAAACCTACATACTGATGGAACATCGCAAGTTGTTATTTCTCATCAGCTGTCAGATTCCTATTACCTTGTTGTCAAACACAGAAATTCGATCGAGACCTGGAGCAAGTTTCCTATACCCTTTTCCGGAGGGATAATCAATTATGATTTCTCCTTAGCGGCAGAGAAAGCATTTGGGGATAATATGAAACAACTTGCTCCCGGAGAATTTGGGATTTTCACCGGAGATGTCAACCAGGATGGAGCAGTTGACCCCAACGACCTGGGTGACATCGACAATGATTCATCGGGTTTCACTTTTGGCTATGTTGTAACTGACCTGAATGGTGATGCTGTCGTAGATTCCAACGACATGGGTCTGGCGGATAACAATGTATCAGGTTTTGTTATCGTCGTGAGACCATAAGGAAGAATTTCTTCTGCTTCATCTAGAACTTATACGCGTTGTCCTCAATGAGCCTGGCAGCGATTTTTCTACGGGCTTCCTTTGCATTGAAAGGAAGAACATAAGTGAGTTTATCCGAAGCTTTCAGTAGTTTTTCACTTTCCTCTGGGGTTGCAAATGCATTGATGGCATCCATGGCCGATTTCCGTGCCCGTGAGGCTGCATCATAAATGAAGGTAGCGGTGATCTCGCGGTAGAGATGGATCGCTTCTTCTCCCTTGATCTGTTTCATCTTTTCGACGCGGAGCAGCATCGATTCAGCTATATAGAGGTCCATGATGATGTCAGAAAGGTTATTGAGCACCTCCTGTTCGGTGACCATGGTTTTTCCAAATCCGGCTGATGCGCCATGGATGAGAAGAAGGCTGAGATTTTTAATATTTCTGAGCACAGCCATTTTTTCCTGGAAGAAATCCAATCCTGCCGCCTGCTCTGCCTGTAGCTGATCCAATTGCCGGATAAGGTTTTCAGCCTTGCCAAACAGGTCAAAATCGCCTTTCATGGCTCTTTTCATCGCTGTATCAACCACCAGTAACCGGTTGATCTCATTGGTACCTTCAAATATCCGGTTGATGCGCGAATCGCGGTAGCCGCGTTCAACGGCGACTTCTGCCGAATAGCCCATTCCTCCGTGGATTTGAACCGCTTCATCAATGACAAAGTCGAGGACTTCTGAACCAAATACCTTCAGGATAGCAGCTTCTACGGCATAATGGCTGATCCCTTCGATAGAAGCCCGGCCTTTGTCCATGCCTGAGGCTTTATTCAGCTCGATCTGATCATCAATATCCTTGCTGACCCTGTAAATGGCTGATTCCAATGCAAAGGTCAGGATGACCTGTTCTGCCAGCTTGTGCTTGATTGCACCAAAGGTTGAGATAAGTACGGAGAACTGTTTTCTCTCATTGGCATATTTAACCGAGTCGGTGATGGCTTTTTTGGAAGCGCCGAGAACGTTTCCTCCGAGTTTGATCCGCCCCATGTGAAGGATGCTCAGGGCTACCCTGAATCCTTCGCCACGGTTTCCAATAAGGTTCTCAACCGGAACTTTGACATCATTATAAAAGATCTGCGCTGTGGATGATCCCTTGATACCCATCTTCTTCTCATCAGGATTGATGACAACCCCAGGAAACTTGCTTTCTACAATGAATGCGCTCAAGACCCTGTCCTTGTCGATTTTTGCAAAAACGGTCTGCACATCGGCAAAGCCGGCATTGGTGATCCACATCTTGGATCCATTCATGATATAATGCTTGCCGTCTTCCGACAGCACTGCCTGTGTCTTTCCGGCGTTGGCATCGCTGCCGGCGCCAGGTTCGGTAAGGCAATAAGCGCCCAGGAGTTCTCCGGTGGCCAGTTTGGTGACATATCGCTGACGCTGATCTTCATTCCCGTAATACATGATGGGCAGGGTTCCGATCCCGCAATGACACATGAATGCGACAGAAAATGAATACCCGGCGCCGATCACTTCGGCTGCCAGCATTTGCGTGACGAAATTCTGGCCAAACCCGTTGTATTCCTCCGGCAGGGCAATGCCCATCAGACCCATCTCACCCGATTTTTTCAGGATCGACTTCATCAGTTGGATATCCGGGGAATCAAGGTTGTCGAGGTTGGGATATACCTCTGCTTCAAGAAAATCCCGGCAGGTTTGTGCGATCATCCGCTGTTCTTCGTTGAATTCCTCGGGAATAAAAACATCCGATGGGTTGACTTCATCAACCAGGAACTCGCCGCTTTTTAATACTTTTCTGTTTGACATATGTTTGATATTTAGATTTCTTTTGTTCAACCCCCTCTCTGTTTGTGACCCCTCCCTTAGTCCCTCCCAGTGCAATGACCTCACCCCCCAACCCCCTCTCTGTTTGTGACCCCTCCCTTAGTCCCTCCCCTAAAAGGGGAGGGGTTGGGGTGGGGTCATAAAGCTAATGCTATCAACTCTGCAATGTCGTAATTTTTTAACTCTTCTTCCTTATTTTTATACTTGATCCCATCTGTCATCATTTTCATACAGAAGGGACATGTGGTTGCGATCACCTGTGCACTTGTCTCCATCGCCTCCTCTGTACGTTCAATAAACACTTCCTTATCGCCTTTTTCTGCTTCTTTAAACATCTGCGCACCTCCAGCACCGCAACACAGGGCAAAACTATTGTTTCTTTTCATCTCCCGGAGTTCAGCCCCAACAGCTTTGATAATGCTTCTGGGCTCTTCATAGATATTATTTGCTCTCCCAAGATAACAAGGGTCGTGGTACGCAACGCGCTTTCCTTGAAAAACCTTATTATCCGGATTGAGTTTCCCTTCCCTGATCATCTGTTCAAGAAGAACAGCGTAGTGTACCACTTCATAGTGACCTCCAAGATCAGGGTATTCATGCTTGAAAGTATTGTAGCAATGGGGGCAAATCGTGAGAATCTTTTGGATGTTGTATCTCCTGAAAGTCTCAATGTTTCGGAAGGCTTGCATGTGAAAGAGCATCTCATTGCCGGCCCGGCGGGCAGGATCTCCCGTGCAGGTTTCTTCCTTCCCCAATACGGCATAACTCACCTTCAGGTGGGAAAGAATCTTAACAAAAGCCCTGACAACCTTTTTATACCTGTCGTCAAATGCCCCTGCACAACCAACCCAGAAAAGATATTCAGGTTGCTCTCCCCGGGCCTTCAGATCAGCCATTATAGGTACTTCTATTGGTCTAATATTCATTATCTTAGATACTACTACTTGATCTTTATATTCAGGTCCTTGGCCCACCCCAGGCGATCTTCTGAAGAGAACTGCCAGGGGGCGCCATTGTTTTCGATGTTGTTGAACATGGTCTTGAGCATGCCCGGTGCAGAGGCTTCCTCCATCACCAGATATCGGCGCATGTCGACAATGAGGGTTGGCTGATTGATGTTGACCGGACACTCCATGGCGCAGGCATTACAGGTTGTGCAGGCCCAGAGCTCTTCTTCTGAAATTAAATCCCGGATTAAGGAGCGCTTGTCATCAAAAGATTTACCCTGTTTGATCAACAAAGAACCTTTCTCTTTCATCCGGGCCCGGATATCCATCATGATCTTGCGGGGGGACAAACGTTTCCCGGTGATATTGGCGGGGCACACAGAAGTACAGCGACCACATTCCGTGCAGGTCAACGAATCGAAGTAATTTTTCCAGGTGATATCCTCGATATCTTTCACCCCAAACCGGGAAACAGCGGCTACAGAAGTGGCCGCCGCAGGGGCTGCTTCTGGATTCAGCATCAACTGCACTTCGTGCATCACATGCTCCATGTTGGTGAGTTTGCCAAGGGGCTCAAGCCGGGTAAGGAATGTATTGGGCACCGACATAAAAACATGGAAATGCTTGGAATAGGGGAGGATGTTGGCAAAGAGGAAGATCAGCAGGATATGGCTCCACCAGAAAAAGTGGTAAAACAATTCGAGACTCTCGGCGGGAAGTCCAACGAACATACCGGAGAGAACTTGGCTAACAGGATAAACACCCAAAATATCTCCTCCGGTTCTGGTCTGAAGCTCAACATATGCCATATTCATGCCTTGCAAAGAGATCATCAAAAAGAGGATCAGGGTCAAAGCTACATTGGCATCCTGGTGTGATATCTTTTTCATCTCAACCCCTTCGAAGCGCTTGATATGCAGGAACACCCGGCGGACCAGGAATAACACAATGGAGATCCCCACAAGAAAAGCGAAGATATCCCCGGAGGCCATGATCACATCATAGAACGTTCCAGGGAAGTGAAGGGATTTTTCCACACCGCCCACGCCATCAATGACCATTTCGATGCTTCCGACCAGGATCACGCAAAATCCCCAAAAAACAAGCGCGTGGAAGAAACCGATCACCGGCCTGCGGAAGATCTTGGTCTGACCAAAGGAAACGGAAAGCATGATTTGCAGTCGTTTCCCGATATTTCTAACCGGAAATCCGGAACGCGTGAGTTGAAAAAAACGAAACAAACGGTAGGTCGTGAAGGAAAAAACACCCAGGGTGATCAGCAGGGTGATGGCAAAAATGATCTGACGCGTCATGCCGCCGATCTCATTTTGATTTCATTTCCCGGACAGCCTCTACCAGTTTGGGCAGCACTTTCAGTGCATCACCCACGATCCCGTACTGGGCAGCTTCGAAAACCGGAGCATCCTTATCGGTATTAACGGCAACGATATATTTTGAAGAACTCACACCTGCCAGGTGTTGGGTTGCTCCGGAAATTCCGACAGCGAAATAAAGGTTCGGTGCGATCACTTTACCTGTTTGCCCGGTGTGTTCTTCATGGGAGCGCCAGCCTTCATCAGAAACGGGGCGGGAACAGGCGAGGGCAGCGCCGAGAAGATCTGCCAATTCAATCAGCGGTCCCCAGTTATCGGGTGATTTCATCCCGCGGCCTCCGGAAACGACGATCTCCGCATCGGTGAGCAATAGCTTTCCGGTCTGTTTCTGTACGTCGGTAACCTTGGTTTTCATCAGGTTGCTATCCGGTGTGACCTGAAATGTCTCGATCTCAGCTTTCGACTGCTTATCGATGAGTTCGAATGAATTCTGGGAAAGGGTAAGTATCTTCACTGGTGTATGAATGGCCACGTGTGCAAAGGCATTACCGGAGTATGCCCGTTTTCTCAGAACAAAGGGTTCGGTGCTGATCGGGAGTCCATTTACGCCGGAAGCCAGTCCGGCCTTGAGGCGGACAGCCAATCTCGGCGCCAGGGCTTTGCCGGTGCCATTGTTGGATAAGATCAAAACGGAAGCAGAGACTTGCAGGGCAATATCTCCGATGATGGATGCATATACCTGGTTGTCGAGTGTTCCGAGGTTTTTGCCATGCGCAACGAGGATCTTTTTTAACCCATAATGTCCCAGCTTTTCAAGCTCATCAGGATCGGGATTTCCGATCGTAAGCGCCATGGCCGGCAGGTTCATCATTTCTGCGATACGTGCAGCATAGGATGCCAATTCATAGGATAATTTCTTGAATTTTCCTTCCCAGTTTTCGGTAAAGACGAGAATAGCCATATCCATTCAATTTTTTCGTTTGTTAAATGACTTTTGCTTCATTCTGAAGCAGTTCAATAAGTTGCTGAGGGTTTTCAGCATCAATCAATTTGCAGGCAGCCCGGGGCTGTGGTTTTTCGAACTGAAGCAGAGAGGTCAGGGGTTCTGTTGCTATCGGTTCCATCACTTTGAGCGGCTTTGTGCGGGCCACCATGATGCCACGCATGGCGGCGATCCTTGGTTCTTTTGTGATCCCTTTCTGAACGATGGCGACAAAAGGAGTTGGAACAGTCAGAATCTCCTTACCACCATCTATCTCACGGGAGAGGATGGCCTGACCGTTTTCGATCTTCAGGGAAGATACGGCTGATACCGAAGGGTATCCCAGCATTTCTGCAACCATACCACCGACAGAACTGCCGTTGAAGTCGCAGGACTCTATTCCGCAAAGGATAATGTCATAAGGATTCTGCCTGATGGCTTCAGCGAGTTGGGAAGAAACCACAAAGGCATCATTGGATTCCGTATTCACCCGGATGGCATCATCTGCACCGATGGCAAGTGCCTTCCGGATGGTTGGCTCATTGCCAACAGGTCCCACATGTGCAACCGTGACCTGCGTGACACCCGTTGAAGCATCATCCTTCAGCTCCAGCGCTCTCGTCAGCGATAATTCATCCCATGGGTTGATCACCCATTGAACACCGGTGGCATCAAAACTTTTTCCGTCGGGTGTAAATCTGACTTTTGTCGTCGTGTCAGGCACCTGACTCATACATACCAGGATTTTCATTGTATTTTTTCGATTATAGATTATAACTAATTGACATTAAGTAAGTAAGTGATGAATTAGTCAATACAAAGATGCAAATTTAAACAAATCTGAGAAAACGAGCTTTTCTACTTTAGCTTTGTCGCGTCTACAGATGCGGATAAAGACTTGTCAAACGCGTTGAGCAGAAGATCACCGACAAACCGGATGGATATATCAAAGCCGGCAATGTTCATGGTGAGAGAGGATATCCACTGGTACCCATCTGTGGTAGTAATAGTCGTAACAGACCAATGACTGTTTATTTTATCAGGCACTTTTTGATCGCTTCACCCGAACCTATTTTATAACCATCTGACAAATACAGGATTTCCCCTGTTTTATTGATGATGATGATCAATGGGTACCGGAATGCGCTCTTGGCGAACAGCTTTTCAGTGACCAAAGCGTTCAGAAGATGGTTTTCGGAGGTATAAAGTATATTTGAAGGAAGTCCTTTCCCATGCTTGCCTCTGATCAAACCGGCGTCTTTCTTTTCCTTTCCAATAATGACCATTGAACCGGTCCATTTATCCAGATCCTTCCTGATCATCAATAGTTCATTGATCAGGTGTTTGGTAGGTTCTCTATCCGGTTCCATCCATATTAAAAGCAATTCCTCATTTCCAACCAGGGATTTTAGTTCAAGCTTTTGTTTATCAATAGTCTCAATGAATTGATCCAATAGTTGGGACATTTTAATGTCTATTTGCACAGCAGGCGGTTCTTTCAGGAGGGTCAGCGTTTTAACAATCCGCTGATTTGGTGAAAGGGTGAAATACTCCATGTTGACCAGTACGGAGCCATCCTGCATGCGGTTTCCGGTGATGATGCGGTAAGAACCGGTATCCAATTCCAGGGTACATGGGTATGTATTGAACCGATGATCCGTCTCATAGTCCAGTGAACGATAGAAACCATCCGTTAGCCGCTGTATTGTCAGGTGAACATAGTAAGCGGGCTTTACCTTATTTAACGGATCGTTATGAAGGTTGAGAATTCCCTTGGGTAATGATGGATTTTGCGGTTGCTCAAAGAATACATCATCCCATGTACCATCCTGATAATATTGGACTTTCCCGGTTGCCGTTTCAATCCTTGCGGGAATGCCCAGGCTGCGACATGAGGCGACAAAAAAGATATCTCTGGAGTGGCGATCGCAGATCCTGATTTTCAGTACTCCGGCAGGGGAGATGGGCACCCTGTAATAATTGGCGGTATCGTCAATAGTTAAAGAGTCAAGGATCCAATCGCGCAAGGTCACAGCCGAAAAATTACGTTCAGAAAACTGATGCCACAGGATGGCCTTGTAGGGTGTCATCCATTCGTTGCTGATCCGGGGCGACAGGAGATGCTGCAGGTAGATGTCTGTCGGCATTGATGGTGCTCGCTTTACGGTTTCATCAATGTGTGCCATCAATACAGCCGCACTTGCATCCCGGAGGTCTTTCTGCGAAATGGCACCCGGCATACCAAAGGTCAGGTAGTGTTTTTCTGGCGGAACAGAAGCCATGAAATCCAGGATTTCCCGCCAGTTGCCCCGACTCTGATGCAGCAAACGCCAGCAACTGTCGAAGGGAAGTTTTAATGTTTCTGATAGTCTGACAACTTTGGCAGAATCAATGAAGGTGGCTTCGTAAGCCATCCGAATGCTGTCTTCTTCATGCAGCCTTATGTTATTTCTTTCCCTGGCTTTTTCATCTGAAGGAAGACTTTGATGTTTTTCCTTTGGCGGGGTGAACATGTCGGATGATGAAGCCGGTAAGCTGGATTTTGGCATCAGGATGATCTCTGTAGTATCTGTTCCTGCGGGGATTCTGGCATATCCCAGATGCACCTTATCAGAAGCCCATGCCAGCAGGTCTCCGTATCCGGTTATGATACTGATACAGCCGTTCTGGTCCGTTTTGCCTTTCCCGATCGGAAAGAATTCGGCATAGTTGTACAACTGAAATTCAACCATGATGTTTGGGACTGCTTTTCCTTCAGGGTCTTGTACCTGAACTACTGTTTGATGGGTGTCAGCATAATTGGTGAGCAGGTTGATCTTGGTATACTTGCCTGTCTTTTCCAACACCTCTTCCGGGCCTTTGTATTTTCCGAAGACAGTGGTGTTGACCATCATGGCGCGGGTGGCCGGACCGGCAAACCATCCCATGTTGAGATCCGGTTCCGGTTCACAGGCGCCAATGAAATACCATTTCCCTTCAACCCACACTTCGACCCAGGCATGGTTATCATCGCAATGGGCCCATCGCGGGGTATAACATTGCCTGGCAGGTATGGAAACTGACCGCAGCGCAGCAACTGTGAGCACCGATTCCTCCCCGCAACGACCAAAGGCGCATTTCACCGTGTTAAGCGGACTGGAGGTTCTTCCATCTGTTCCCTTGTAGGTGACCTTTTCATGACACCAGTGGTTGACTTCCAGGGCAGCTTCCCGCATCGACATCCCTTTGAGACGATCCTTTAGTTCGCGGAAAAAGACAACCCGTGAAGAATCAAGGTTTTCATTATTAACACGAATTGGCAGCACAAAATGCCGGAAGATATCTTCAGGGATATCCTTTCCCCACGCGAAGTGAGATTGAGCTTCAAGCGATGACCGGATATTCATCAGCAAAAAGCCACCCGGATAATCAGCCAGATCACTCAGTGGCATGTAAGCGTAAAGAAACTGAAGCGCTTCTTTTTCTTTCCGGGTGATATCTTCTGAGAAGACCGAGAAGATGTCTCCTCCTTGCTGAGATAAAAGTTGTTCTGTCTTCCGGAAGTCACTGCCGACCTCCTTTCTTACCGCAGTATCCGTAATGAAATGCTCCCTGCAGGATGCAAGAAGAAGCGGCATGAAGCCTGCTAAAATGGCCATTCTGCCAACAAAGAAAACAGTAGATATCCGATGGTTTTTCATCATTCTGGAAATAAAGGGTGTCTTGGATCAAGTGGCCGAAATTACATAAAAGACCATTAGCAGTCTATGAAAGCAATCAATCATTCATTCACCACAGGAACAAAAAAGAAGAAAAAAAGAAATTATGTGTATTGTCTGAGAAAAACATTAATTTTGTGCCGTTTTTGATGGAACGTTCTGGTTCTTTAAAGAAATTGAGTTCAATGGCCGTTTTCAGGAGGCCCATGTGCTTTTCGTCAGATTCAAGTTTTTTTTATTTTATTAATTTTTATTTTTTTCAATGAACATTTTTGTTGCAAATCTGAACTTCAGGTCATCCAGTGAAGATCTGAGGACGCTGTTCGAAAAGTACGGAGAAGTCTCTTCGGCTAATGTGATCACCGATAAAATGTCGGGCAGGTCAAGAGGCTTTGGTTTTGTCGAGATGGCTGACGAAACACAAGCTCAGCAAGCCATCCAGGAGTTGAATAACACCGAATTTGACGGTAAAGTGATTGCTGTCTCTGTGGCCCGTCCAAGGACCGAAAGACCGCAGCGCAATTTCCGTTCGAATAACAGGGACAACTGGAACAGAAACGACAGAAACCAGTATTAATCTTTGAAATACTGAAGAAAAAGGCGCTATAAGCGCCTTTTTTTTATGGATGCTGTCAATATTTAGATTAATTCTAATTAGAATGAGTAATAAATTCTTTTACAGGAAAATAGAGGGTATTAGCTCACGCATTAAAAAAAATGGTACCTTTGCACCCGCATTTTGATAAATCATACCTTTTATAACAGTTATTCTCCATTATGGGATACATTAATTTCGATAAAAATCAGCTCGTAAACCTTGAATACGCTCTCAGCCGAGAGCTCATCCGATCGAACCGGGCAGGTTCTTACGCCAGTACGACCATCATTGGCTGCAATACCCGCAAATATCATGGATTGCTGATAACCCCACAACCAGCAATTGATAACGGTAATCATGTTCTTCTTTCCACGCTGGATGAATCTGTCCTGCAGCAAGGCTCGGAGTTCAATCTTGGGATCCATGGCTACCCCGGTGGTGTTTACTTTCCTAAAGGGCACCGGTATATCAAGGACTTTACCATCGACCCGTACCCGGTATTGACCATTCAGGTGGGTGGGGTCATCCTGACCAAAGAGATGATCTTCATTTCCAATGACGACCGGATCCTGATCAAATATACCCTTGTTGATGCGCATTCTCCAACAATTTTGCGATTCAAACCCTACCTTGCCTTCCGGAATGTTCACATCCTGAGCAAGAAGAATATGTATGTTGACCGGAGATATGAGAAGGTTGGCAATGGGATCGGCATCAGGATGTATCAGGGTTATACCGATCTGTTTATGCAGTTCTCCAAAGTGCCGGAATATGTCCATGTTCCTGACTGGTATTACAACATCGAATACCTCCAGGAAAAAGAGCGTGGCTATGAACACTTGGAAGACCTGTATGTTCCGGGGTATTTCGAATTACCCATCAGGAAAGGGGAGAGCATCATTTTCTCTGCCGGCATCAAAGAGATCAATCCCACTTATATCTCCAAGGCTTTCAATACAGAGATCAAAAAGCGGATACCCAGGAGTACCTTTGAAAATTGCCTGGTCAATGCGGCCCAGCAGTTCATCGTGAAAAAAGGGAAAAGAACTGAGATCACTGCCGGATTCCCTTGGTTTGGCCGGTGGGGAAGGGATACCTTTATCTCACTTCCCGGTTTAACCCTCGTAACCGGAGAATTCAAATTGGCCAAGGAGATCCTTGATACCATGGTTTCCGATATGGATGGCCCACTTTTCCCCAATATGGGAGAAGGGAACCGGTTGGCTTACAATTCTGTTGATGCACCGTTATGGTTTTTCTGGGCGTTGCAACAATACGCCGGATACGCTGGAGAAAATGATAAAATCTGGGAAGAATACGGTAAGAAACTGAAGCTGATACTGAAAGGGTATCGTGATGGATCTATCTTTGGTATCAAGATGAATGATGATGGATTGATCAAGGCCGGCGAGCCAGGGAAAGCCCTCACCTGGATGGATGCCATCGTTTTTGGCAAACCGGTGACGCCTCGAATGGGCATGCCGGTAGAGATCAATGCGTTGTGGTACAATGCTGTGATGTTCAGTCTGGAAATGGCGAAACTGGCTGGCGACAAATCTTTCATCAAGGAATGGGAATCGATCGTTGAGAATATTCCAGCATCCTTCACAAAGGTATTTTGGAGTGAGAAAAAAGGTTACCTGGCTGACAGTGCAGATGATCAGCAAACCGACTGGACCATCCGCCCCAATCAGGTCTTTGCCACCTCCCTGCCGTACAGTCCGATAACACAAGAGATCAGAAAACAGGTGCTGAGCAGGATCAGGCAGGAATTGCTAACCCCGCGCGGGCTCCGAACCTTGCCTCCCAGTCATCCCGATTACAAGGGTACCTGTTTCGGTGACCAGCCAACACGCGATCTGGCCTACCACCAGGGAACTGTCTGGCCCTGGTTGCTTGGTCACTTTGCGGAAGGTTACCTGAAGCTACACGGCAAAGGAGGCCTTGATTTTATCAAGTGTCTTTATGCTGGTTTTGGCGCTGTGATGAGTGAACATGGAATAGGAACGATCTCTGAGATTTATGATGGCGACCCGCCACATTCAGCCCGCGGTGCGATCTCCCAGGCCTGGAGCGTGGCCGAATTGCTCCGGATGAACCATTTGATCAGAATGTATGATAAAATGAAATAGTATGATGAAGGTGTTAATGTTTGGCTGGGAATTTCCCCCCCACATCACCGGTGGGTTGGGAACAGCCTGCTATGGGCTGGTCAAAGGCCTCGTCAAGCATGGCGTTGAAGTGATCTTCGTCATTCCCAAAGCCTTTGGTGACGAGCAGAAGGAGTCGTTCCGGCTCATTGATGCCAGCGATGTGACCCTTGACTTCAAGAAGCAGGTCAATCAGGAGTATTGGAAGAATATCCAGTTTATGGAAATTGGTTCCAACCTGATCCCTTATGCAGGGACTGAGGAGTTTGAGCGGATCATCTCAGAAAACCTTAAACTTGCCGGCGTTGACACAACGTCCATTTTCTCCAAACGATTTGTCTTCTCAGGAAAGTATGGTCATGATCTGATGAAAGAAGTTTCCCGGTATGCGCTGGTTGCATCAACCATTGCAGCCAAAACGCCTCTCGATGTGATCCATTCCCACGACTGGCTGACCTATCCTGCCGGCATCGCAGCCAAGGCCATCAGTGGAAAACCGTTGGTCATCCACGTCCATGCTACGGAATTTGACCGCTCGGGAGAAAATATGAACCCAAATGTGTACGACATTGAACGCAAGGGCATGGAGGCTGCCGACCGGATCATCACGGTAAGCCGGCTTACACGGCATATCGTAATCGATCGCTACGGCATCAACCCCGATAAAATCCATGTGGTGCACAATGCCGTGGAACCCAAAGATGGCGAAGAGATGCAACCCGCCGAACGATATGTGGATGAGAAGATCGTTACCTTCTTGGGCCGGATCACTTTCCAGAAGGGCCCCGACTATTTCGTTGAGGCTGCTGCCCGTGTAATCCACCGCGACAAGAACGTCAGGTTTGTCATGGCCGGCTCCGGTGATATGATGAACAAAATGATCAAACGAGTGGCACAGTTGAAGATCGCTTCTCATTTTCACTTTACCGGGTTTTTAAAAGGGGCTGAAGTTGACCGGATGTTTGCCATGAGCGACGTCTACGTGATGCCCTCGGTTTCTGAACCTTTTGGCATCAGCCCGCTGGAAGCCATGCGTTCCAATGTTCCGGTTGTCATCTCAAAACAGTCGGGCGTGGCCGAAGTGCTGCGGCATGCCCTGAAGGTTGATTTCTGGGATATTGATGCCCTGGCGGACTCCATCAATGGGCTCATCAAATATCCTGCGCTGCGGAACATCTTTGTCCGCCTTGGCAAAGAAGAAGTGGATAGCCTGAAATGGGAAAATAGCGCCCTCCTGGTTATCGAAACGTATAAAAATGCACTGGGCATCGCCCATTCGAATTGAATGATTGAATAGAAAAAAGAATAACCGTATATGAGATCCATTTGTTTTTACTTCCAGGTTCACCAACCCTACCGGCTCAGGACCTACCGGTTCTTCGATATCGGACATAATCACCATTATTATGATGAGTACCAGAACCGGACGATCATCCGAAGGGTTGCCGATAAGTGTTACCTTCCGGCCAACCAGGTGATGTACGACCTCATCCGGGAATATGGCTCCGCATTCAAGATCAGCTATTCGATCTCCGGGACCGCCCTTGATCAATTTGAGATGTACACATCTGATGTGCTGGAGAGCTTCCAAAGGCTTGCATCAACAGGATGTGTGGAATTTCTTTCTGAGACCTATTCACACTCACTCTCCTCACTGCGGAGCAAGGAGGAATTCACCAACCAGGTTAATCTTCACCGGGAAAAGATCAGAAAGCTCTTTGGTGTCGAGCCCACTTCTTTCCGGAATACCGAGCTCATCTACTCGGATGGAATAGGAGAGATGGTCGCTGATATGGGTTTTCGGGTCATGCTCACCGAGGGAGCCAAACATATCCTTGGGTGGAAAAGTCCGAACTATATGTATTGCAACGCGGTGAACCCGAAGCTCAAATTGCTGTTGAAGAACTTCCGGCTCAGTGATGACATTGCTTTCCGGTTTTCTGAACGTGCATGGAGTGAGTGGCCTCTGACTACCGAGAAATTCGTCGGTTGGTTGAATTCAACCAACTTCAATGAAGAGGTGGTCAATCTTTTCATGGATTATGAGACTTTCGGCGAGCATCAATGGCCCGAAACCGGGATCTTTGACTTCCTGCGTGCCTTGCCGAAGAGGGTTTTTGAGCATTCAAACTTCACCTTTAACACCCCGTCAGAATTGGCAGAAAAACTGCAGCCCGTGGCATCTATCCATGTGCCCTATCCCATCTCCTGGGCAGATGAAGAACGCGACCTGACAGCCTGGCTCGGGAATGAATTGCAGGATGAAGCCTTCGGCAACCTTTACAAACTGGTTGACCGGCTCAGGGATTGCAAGGATGAAAGGATATTGCAAGACTGGCGTTACCTGCAAACCAGCGATCATTTCTATTACATGTGCACCAAATGGTTCTCCGACGGCGATGTACATAAGTACTTCAATCCATATGGTACGCCGTATGAAGCCTTTATCAATTATATGAACGTGCTGTCGGACTTTCAGATCAGGGTCGACCGTTTCTGCCGCTCAAACAATCATGAGCCGTTGCAAGCGCCCGAGGTTGAGTATGTCGACAATGATAACCTGGCAGTGGGCGAGCTTCCTTTAAATAACGTTAAGACTTCTGCAACCCGGAAAAGATCAACTGTCAGGAAAACAGGCACAACGAAAGCTAAAACAACAAAGAAGGTGAAAGCAACCAAACCCGCTGCAAAGAAACCATCGAAAAAAACGGGTGCAAAGAAATCACCTGCAAAAAAGGCTGACACAAAATCTACCGCCAAAAAGTCGAAAACCATTAAGTAATTATCTTCCACTTCTAAGCAAAGCTATATAACTCATGAATGATGTCATCAAGCTTGCCCCGGATGTGCTGTTTGAGGTAAGCTGGGAAGTTTGTAATAAAGTCGGCGGAATATATACCGTCTTGTCAACCAAGGCGCTAACCCTGCAATCCTCAATCAAAGACAACTACCTCTTCATCGGACCGGATGTCTGGAAGGATATCTCCAGGAACCATAACTTCATTGAGGACAAACTCCTTTTCAAGACCTGGAAACAGAAGGCCGAAAAAGAGGGTCTGCAGATCCGGATCGGGAGATGGAACATCATCGGCAAACCCATTGCCATCCTGGTAAACTTCACCAAATACTTCCCTGAAAAGGATAAGATATTCGCCCATTTGTGGGAAACCTATCACCTTGACTCCCTGTCCGGCCAATGGGATTATCTGGAACCTGCACTTTTCGGACATGCAGCTGCGAAGGTGATTGAGAGCTTTTACAAATTCAACCTCACCGACCAGGATAAGATCGTTGCTCAATTCCATGAATGGATGACCGGAACGGGTATCCTGTACCTGAAAGAACATGTGCCGCAGATCGGCACCGTATTTACCACCCATGCAACTGTTGTAGGTCGCTGTATCGCCGGGAACGGACTTCCTCTCTACAGAAATATGTCATCCTATGATGCCGATGTCGTCGCCAGGCAGTTTGGCGTCATCTCCAAAAACAGCCTGGAACGGATATCCGCACATGAAGCTGATTGCTTCACCACGGTGAGCGAGCTGACAGGTAATGAGTGTGTCAACTTTCTGAAGAAATTACCGGATGTTTATACTCCTAATGGTTTTGAGGACTCCTTTGTCCCTCCGGCTGCCACTTTCGAATCGAAAAGGCAAGCTGCCAGGGAGAAGCTCTTCCGGGTAGCTGAGGCCTTGTGCAACCAGCCACTTGCACGTGACAGCCAGCTCATCGTCAACTCCGGAAGATATGAGTTCAGAAATAAAGGCATTGATATTTTTATCAAGGCGCTGGGCAAATTGAACCAGGAAAAAGAACTTGCCAAAGATATCATTGGTTTTATCCTGGTGCCTGCGTACCACCTGGGCCCACGGCCTGAACTGCTGGAACGGATGGAGCAAAGCGACTTTCAGAATCCACTTAAAGGGGAATTTCTGACCCACGTGATGCCTGAACCTGAAAATGATCCCGTCATCCAACATGTTCGCCAAAGCGGATTAACCAATGAACCGGGCAGCAAGGTGCATATTGTTTTCGTTCCTGCCTACCTTGACCAAGCCGATGGGATTTTTGGGATGGACTATTATGACCTGTTGATCGGCTTTGATGGTTCCGTCTTCCCTTCCTATTATGAACCCTGGGGATATACGCCGCTGGAGAGTCTGGCATTCCACATCCCCACGATCACAACGACATTGACCGGTTTTGGGTTGTGGGTGAAATCACTTGCTGAAGATGATCTGCAGTGCATTTCTGTCGTTGATAGAACTGATGATAACGACCGGGATGTTGTTGATAATATCGCGAAAATCATCAGAACCTGCGGCTGCAAATCGCCTGACGAAATATATCAGATTCGGAATAAATCATTCGATGTTTCCAGAACAGCCCTCTGGAAGAACTTGATTGAAAAGTATTATGAGGCCTTTGATGTAGCCATCTCAAAAACCCTCATCAGAAGAGAATTTTACCGTGGCAAGCAGGCACAATACAAGGTTGAATCTTACCTTGCGGGGCAGGAAATAAAACCTGAATGGAAGAAAGTATTGATCCAGGCCACGCTGCCCAAAAGCCTGGAAGGGCTGGGAAGGCTTTCGATGAACCTTTGGTGGACCTGGAACAATGAAGGTCCGGAGCTGTTTGAAATGATCGATCCGAAACAATGGAAAGCTTTGAAATACAACCCCATTGCGCTCATCGAGTCCCTTTCTTACGAGCAGATCAAAGAACTGAGTCACAATGACAAGTTCATCCACAAGCTCAACAGGGTTGTCTCGAAATTTGATGCATACATCCTTGAACAAAAGGATCCGGGCCAGCCGGAGATCGCCTATTTCTGTATGGAATACGGCCTACATGATACCATCAAGATATACAGCGGAGGCCTTGGGATGCTTGCCGGGGATTACCTGAAACAGGCGAGTGATTCGAACATCAACATGGTTGGAGTGGGTTTGCTTTACCGTTATGGGTACTTCAGGCAATCCATTTCAGTTTATGGTGATCAGATTGCCGACTATACCCCTCAGAAATTCACCCATCTGCCACTGGTTCCGGTGAGGGGAGCTGATAACGAGTGGGTTCACGTCGTTCTGGCATTACCCGGGCGGAACATCACTGCGAAAGTGTGGCAGGTTGACGTAGGCAGGATACCGCTTTACCTCCTTGATACGGATCTGGAGGAGAACAATGAATCTGATCGTTCGATCACCCATCAGCTTTATGGCGGAGATTGGGAAAACAGGCTGAAACAAGAGCTGTTGCTGGGTATCGGTGGAATCAGGATGTTGGAACTGCTTGGCATCACTCCTGATGTGTATCACCTGAATGAAGGACATGCGGCCATCGCCAACCTGGAAAGAATGCGTCACCTCATCCAGCATGAGATGCTGACATTCAACCAGGCCATCGAAGTGGTGCGGGCAACCACCTTATTTACAACCCATACCCCTGTTCCTGCCGGGCACGATGTTTTCAGCGAAGACCTGCTCCGTGCCTACATAGCCCATTATGCGGATCAGTTGACGATCAAATGGGAAGATCTGATGAATCTTGGCAGAATCGATCAGGATAACCACGCTGAAAAGTTCTCGATGAGTGTTTGCGCACTGAAGCTATCACAGGAAGCCAATGGTGTGAGTAAGATTCATGGCCGGATCACTCGGGAGCTGTTTGGCCGTATTTTTCCGGGATATTTCCCGTCAGAGCTCTATATTGATTATGTGACCAACGGCGTTCATTATCCAACCTGGGCTGCCCGATCCTGGCAACAGCTGTACGAAAAGGAATTTGGTGAGGATTTTCCTCAGCATCAATCCGATCCAAACCGGTGGTCAGCCATTAACAAAGTTGCTAATGAAACGATCTGGCGCATCCGTCAGAAACAAAAATCACAGCTGATTGATTATTTGCTCGACCGGCTTTCAGAAGATTTGCTGTATCGCGATGCCAATCCCCGGTTATTCTTTAAGCTTCAGGAAAACATCAACCGGGAAGCCTTCACCATTGGCTTTGCCAGGCGTTTTGCGACCTATAAAAGAGCCAATCTCCTTTTCAGTGACATGGAGCGGCTTTCCAGGATCCTCAACAATAAAAGAAAACCTGTTCAGATCATTTTTGCCGGTAAGGCTCATCCCAAAGACAAACCCGGTCAGGACCTCATTAAGACCATTATTGAAGTCTCGAGACGGCCTGAGTTCATCGGAAAGATCTTCTTCATCGAGAACTACGACATGGAATTAGCGCGGTATCTGATCCGTGGCGTTGACTTGTGGCTCAATACCCCCATGCGTCCCCAGGAGGCGTCGGGAACCAGCGGCATGAAGGCGGTGATGAATGGAGTCATCAACCTGAGTGTATTGGACGGCTGGTGGGCAGAGGGCTACAAACCAGGCGCTGGTTGGGCATTAAAGGAAGAAGGGATGTTTGAAGTTGAACATTATCAGAATGAGCTTGATGCCGAGACGATTTACTCCCTCCTCGAAGATGAGATCATTCCGACATACTTCGACCGCGGAAACAAGAATTTGCCGGGTAAATGGATTGATGTCATCCGCCACTGCATCGCAGAGATTGCGCCTCATTACACGATGAAAAGGCAACTGGATGACTATGTCTCAAAATTCTATTCAAAGATGTTCACCAGAGGGAGCGCGATCAGGAAGGACCGTTTTCAACTGGCAAAGGAGATTGCAAGCTGGAAGCGTAAAGTTGAGCGAGGGTGGGAGAGTGTTGAGATTGTTGGGTTATCCTACCCCGATTCTACAGCCAGGCCATTGTCTCTTGGCGAATACCTGACAGCCGAAGTTACCCTGGATGTCAATGAACTTTCACCCAATGACCTGGGCATTGAAGTCATAGTGGGAAAAAAAGTCAATGATGAGATCAAGGAGCCGATGCTGATCCATGAGATGGAAATAAAACAAATTGAGAAGTCGATCGTTACTTTTACCTGCAATCTCAAGATATCAAGGGCCGGTGTGTACGATTTTGCATTCCGGATGTTCCCGAAGCATCCGTTGTTGCCTCACAGGCAGGATTTCAGCCTGGTTCGCTGGATCTGACAATTTATTTTTTTGAAGTATTCTGACATTAACCACTTATAAAAAAATATGAAACTGCTTGAAGGAAAAACCGCGCTCATCACCGGAGCGAACAGAGGTATTGGGAAAGGAATAGCCCTCAATTTTGCTGCAAATGGAGCAAATGTCGCCTTCTCAGACCTTTTTATTGATGACCAAGCCTTATCACTGCTTGAATCACTCCGCCAACTGGGGGTCAAGTCCCAGGCTTATGCTTCGGATGCCTCTTCGTTTGCTGCATCTGAAAAACTGGTCAATGATGTGGTGGCCGACTTTGGAACCCTGGATATCCTGGTTAATAATGCAGGGATCACCAAAGATAACCTGCTGCTCAGGATGTCGGAAGAGGATTGGGATCGGGTGATAGCGATCAATCTGAAGTCGGTGTTCAACCTGACCCGGGCTGCGCAAAAACCGATGATGAAGCAGCGCAATGGATCCATCATCAATATGAGTTCTGTTGTCGGGATCCAGGGAAACGCCGGACAGGCCAATTATTCTGCCTCCAAAGCAGGGATCATTGGGTTTACAAAATCGATCGCACTGGAGCTGGGATCAAGAAATATCCGCTGCAATGCCATCGCGCCGGGGTTCATTGAGACCGAGATGACTGCCAAGCTTCCGCAGGAAGTGAAGGAAGGCTGGATCAAAGATATCCCGTTGCGCCGGGCAGGGACAACGGATGATGTTGCAAATGTGGCGCTCTTTCTGGCTTCCGACCTTGGAGCCTATATAAACGGACAGGTCATCTCTGTTTGCGGCGGTCTCCTTACCTGATATGAGCCTGCTCACTGATTATCCATCGTGGTTCTACCTGATCTGCCTTGCGCTTGGCATTGGTTATGCCGTCGCCCTTTACTACCGTGACAAACGAAACGATTTTTCCCGCATCCTTGTCTTTCTCCTGTTTTCCTTAAGATTCTTTGCCGTATCGATCATTGCCTTGATGCTGCTTTCACCTTTTCTTCGCATGATCTCATTTGAAGATGAAAAACCGTTGATCCTGATCGGGCAGGATGTCTCTGCATCTGTCAGGGGTATCCAGGATTCAGCCTTGTTCAGGGAAACTTATGTTAAGGAATGGGAGCAGTTCACCGAAGATCTCAGCCGGGACTATGACGTTAGAATTTTTTCTTTCGGGAACGGGACAAGGGAAGCCAAACCCGGAAACTTCAATGACCAGGCATCGGACATCTCTTCGTTTTTTGACCATCTCCGGACATACTACTCAGGCCGGAATGTGGGAGCCGTGATCCTGGCCTCCGACGGGATTTATAATATAGGTGAAAACCCTGTCTATGCTTCCGGGAACATCAGATACCCGATCTATACCGTCGCACTGGGAGATACAACGGTGCAAAAAGACCTGTTCATCAGCAAAGTGAACTACAACAGGATGGCGTTTCCGGGCAACACTTTCCCGGTTGAAGTGCTGATCAAAGCCAACAAATGCAAAGGTGAAAAAACCACGCTGGAGATCAGAAAAGACGCATCATTGCTTGTTTCAGAAGAGATCAGCATCACCTCCGGTGACTTCTTCCTGAAAAGGGAATATTCGCTGACGGCCAATGAAAAAGGCGTTAACCGTTTCAGGATTACATTGAAAGGGGTTGCCAATGAATGGACCCTGCAAAATAATACCATGGATATTTTTGTCGATGTCCTTGACACCAAAGAAAGCGTGCTGATCCTCTATCAATCACCCCATCCGGACATTGCCTCGCTGAGGGCGGCCATTGAGAATCACCGCAGCAATGAAGTGGAGGATGACCAGATTGATCGCTTCAACAAGCCGCTGAAAAGCTACAGTCTGGTTATTTTGTATCAACTGCCTTCACCAGGATATGACATCACCAGGCTGCTTTCAGAAGCTGAATCAGAAGGGATCCCCATGCTGTTTGTGCTTGGAACCCAGACCGACATCAATGCCTTCAACCGCCTGCAACAAGGGCTGGTCATCGACTTTCAAAAAGTGACCTTCAATGAGTCTCAGCCGGTTATCAACGATGGCTTCGACCTGTTTTCGTTATCTTCCACAACAAGACGGATGATCAACGATTTTCCACCCCTGATCAGCCCGTTTGGGACCTATTCTGTCCGCTCTTCCGGTCAAACGCTGATCAACCAGCAAATCGGAAATGTGAAAACATCGCAGCCGCTCATTTTATTTACCGGTCCGGGAGGTAGAAAAGTGGCCGTTATCACGGGAGAGAACCTCTGGAAGTGGCGGATAATGAACTATTCCATGGCGGGCAATCATGATGTTTTTGAGGAATTGATCGGAAAGACGGTGCAGTACCTATCATTGAAAACCGATAAAAGCCTCTTCAGGATTTATGGAGAGAACACCTACCTGGAAGGAGATCCTGTCGAGTTTCAAGCCGAGTTGTATAATGACTCGTATGAACTGATCAATGATGCTGATGTGAAAATGGTCATCATTGCAGAAGACGGCAAGCAATATCCATTTCTTTTCAGCCGCACAACACAGGCCTATTCCCTCGATGCCGGCAGCCTACCCGCTGGGTCATACAAGTATAAAGCTACTGCGAAAAATTTCTCCCGAACCGGTGAGTTCACGGTGGTACCTAAAAACCTTGAGCTGTCTCAGCTCACTGCCGACCACCAAATATTGTATCAGATCGCTGAAGGACATGACGGGAAAATGTTCCGGACTGGGGAGTGGAAACAGTTAAAAAAGGCGCTGAATGAAAGAGACGACATCAAGACCATCACCTATTCACGGAAGAAATATCAGGAACTCATCAATATTTATTGGATATTTGTAGCGATCCTTGCACTCCTGTCGCTTGAATGGTTTGTCAGGAAACGAATGGGATTATATTAGAAGTGGCTATGTTTTTTTACATCTCTAAAATATTTTCATTTTTCCTTTCTCCACTCACGTGGATCATTGTTTTGCTGTTTCTTGGCGCCTTTTTCAAAAACCCGAAGAAATCGAAACGGTTCCTGATAGCCTCTTTCATTTTGTTATTGATATTCTCAAATTCATTGATCCTTCAGGAAATCCTTAGAAAGTGGGAAATACCGGCGACACCGGCGGAAGAAATCAAGCAAGAATATGCCGCAGGGATCGTTCTGGGGGGAGGGATCGTAACACGAGATGCAAACATTGATCGTCTGGCCTTCCGGGATAACACCGACCGGCTTTTGCAGGCCATCTGGCTATATCAGACAGGAAAGATCGAAAAGATCATCCTTTCCGGTGGTTCAGGACGGCTGGTCTACCGGGATATGCGTGAAGCCTCAATGATGCGCAAATACCTGATTGAAACAGGCATTCCGGAGAAGGATATTTATTGTGATTCACTCTCTGACAACACCCATCAGAATGCCTTGTATACCTCTGAAATCGTGAGGGACCACTTTGCCGGTAAACCCTTGCTGCTGATCACCTCCGGGTTGCACATGCGTCGCGCCCTGAGCTGCTTCCGGAAAGAAAAGATGCAGTTAGTCCCCTTTAGCACGAATAACATCACCGGTGTCAGGCGGATCGGCTTGGACATGGTTTTGATTCCCCGGGCAGAAAACATCATCCTCTGGCAAAATTTTATCCATGAACTGGCCGGATATGGCATGTACATGATCATGGGCTATGCAACTTCCTCCTCAGAGGTAACGGAAGATAAAGCTGGCAAGTGAACGGCTCGTCAGATATCTCTTTTTCTCATCGAAAAATAGATCAGGAAACAGAAAAGCAGAGTGTACCCGATGGAAAGGAAAATATCCTGAAAGACCACATTTTCCTGCAACCTGAACCCCAACGTCTTTATCAAGCCTGTTACAGAGGGATATTCCACAATGTTCAATGCGTTGTTGATCGGGAAGTAACGCCCGACAGTATTTGGTTGGAAGTTAGGGATCTTGAGGATCATCACCAGAATGGGTTCCATGATGATTACATAGAAAGTAAACACCGCAATGGATAACGCCGTTGACCGGATCATGAAGGCAATGAAAAGGCTGAAAACCAGCAATGTCAGCATCTGTATGAAAAAGCCGCCCAGAAATTCAAATTTGTGAAAGAAAGACTGTACGGTGATCTCGTCCGTATGAATAATACCCAATATGAGAGAGGAGATCATGATGACAAGAAGGATAAAAAAGGAGAGTACTGTAACCAGGATCAGTTTGGATGTGACAAAATCTGTTCTGCTGAGACCATTGAGGATATTCTGCCGGGAGGTTTTAAATGAGAATTCATTGCACACCAGGATGATGACGAGAACAGCAGGGAAGATCACCACAAAACGGATACTCGCAAAGTAGGTGATGTTGTGCCAGATATCAGGGAAAGTATAGAAAGAGACATGCGGGAGGGGGAAGGGGCTGTTCTTGCTTAGGTCGTCAATCATGGCATTGAAGATCAGCTCTGCCAGCATGATCCCTGAAAGAAGGAACACGAAATACAAGGAAATGACCAGCCAAAAAGTCTTGTAAGTCTTGATTTTTTGCCATTCTATCTTCAGTAACTTTCTCATTTTTCCTCCTTTTTTAACAGGTCCAGAAAATGTTTCTCCAGGCTTCGCTTTCTCACCGCCAGATGGGTTACGATAATGCCTTTACTGATCAGGTATTCATGGAGGGATCTCACGGGATAGCCAGGTTTGGTGACAACAAGAAGAAGTTTGTTTTCAGTCAAAACCTTATTTACATTTTCATTCTCCTCCAGGACGCTTCTTAACATGTCCGGACGGTCTGCATTGACTTCTATGGCATCGTCGATAGCCAGCACATCATGGACTTTTCCATCAAAAAGCTTCTTCCCGTGTTGCAAGACGGTGACATGGGTACAAACTTTCTGGACTTCATCAAGGAGATGGCTTGCCAACAGGATGGTGATGCCCCGGGTATTTATTTTTTTGATCAGTTCCCGGATATCGGAAATTCCCTGTGGATCGAGTCCATTGGTCGGTTCATCCAGGATCATGATCTGAGGATCTCCGATAAGCGCCGCAGCGATGGAGAGGCGTTGTTTCATGCCCAGCGAATAGGTTATAAACTTGCTGTTTCTCCGATCGAAAAGATTTACCAGACGCAACAATTCATCCAGGGTTTCAGGGGAAGCGTCTTTGATGGTTGCGATCAATCTCAGGTTCTGGATAGCCGTGAGGTATGGATAGAATTGGGGTGTCTCAAAAACGACGCCGATTTTCTTGCGTGCCTCTTTGGTCAATGGCTGTCCAAACCACTGATACCTGCCGGCATCAGCCCGGATCATGTCCAGTATGATGCCAAGCGTGGTGGTTTTCCCGCTGCCGTTAGGCCCCAGAAGGCCATAGATATAACCCTGCTCCAGGTTCAGTGAAAGGTTATCCACCGCGGTGATCTTGCCGAACCGCTTGGTGATCCCTTCAACAGATAAGATGCTTGTTAAACTCATTGGGATTACTTATAAATCAGAAATACAGTATTTTTTTTATGAAGATCCGGATGGCGTTTTTTCCATTCCCCCACCGTGAGCGTTAAAATGAACTCGTCAGGCTGAAAGATATTGGTGGCAATGCACAAGGAGATATCCTGATGACAGTTTTGAAGGATGGCTTCCAGTAAACGATGATTCCGGTACGGAGCCTCGATGAATATTTGCGTTTGGTCATTCCGGAAAACGTCCTTCTCCATTTCCTTGAGTTTCCTGACAAGCTGATGCCGGTCAATCGGCAGGTAGCCGTGAAAAACGAACCGCTGCCCATTCATTCCTGAAGCCATGAGCGACAGGAGAATGGATGAAGGACCAGTGAGCGGGATCACCCGGATACCTTGAGCATGCGCAGCGCGGACGATGATCGCCCCGGGATCAGCAACACATGGAGCGCCGGCTTCCGAAAGTAATCCAACGGTTCTTCCCTGGTGAAGATGATTCAAGGCTTCTTGCGTATCATTTTCCTTGCTATGCTCATTATAGACAATGAAGGTAAGCGTATCGATGTCAAGGGGATGGCCTGCTTTTTTCAGAAACCGGATAGCTGTTTTGACCTCTTCGACAATAAAAACCTGAATGGTATGTATTACCTCCAGGGTGTAAGGTGCCAGGGAGTGGTTGAGCGGCTCACTACCTATCGTTGTTGGAATAAGGAAGAGTGTTCCTGTGGTTACTTTATTATCCATGGAAGTGAATCCAGGTCAACATTACCCCCTGAGACGATGATGCCGACCCGTTTGTTACGCACCATGTCCATATTTTTTAAAACCGCGGCCACCGCCGTAGCTGAAGAGGTCTCTATGATGATCTTCATCCTTTCCCACACCAGCCGCATGGCAGCAATGATCTCTTCTTCTCCTACCAGGATGATGGCTGATACATGTTCAAGAATAATCGGGAAGGTAAGATTTCCGAGTGAAGTTCGCAAACCATCGGCAATAGTATCCGGTGCAACAGAAGGGATGAACGTCTTCCGGGTGAATGACTCAAATGCATCGGCTGCTTTGGCGGGTTCTGCAGCTAAAACCCCGGTGGCTGGGGAGAAGTAGTGAGCAGAAAGAGCAGTCCCGCTGAGCAATCCTCCGCCTCCAACCGGGGCGATGATCATATCCAGACCGGGGATGTCTTCCATTAATTCCTTCGCAGCTGTGGCCTGACCGCAGATTGTAGGAAGCCGGTCGTAAGGATGGACCTCGGTGGCGCCGGTTTTTGCTATTACTTGCTTCAGGGTATCCTCCCGGGCCTGGAGGGTAGGTACGCAGAAGGTGATCTCGGCGCCATAGTTTTTTACGGCTTCAACTTTCACTTTGGATGAATTGGATGGCATGACCACATAGGCTGGAATTCCCTTAACCCCGGCAGCCTTGGCCAATGCCTGGGCATGGTTCCCGGATGAATGGGTGGCAACGCCATGCTTCAGCTGTTCCGGAGGAAGTGATTGAACGGAATTCGTGGCTCCACGGTATTTGAAAGCGCCGGCTTTCTGAAAGTTCTCACATTTGAAAAAAAGATGGCTGGATAAATGCCTGTCAAGGGTTTCACATGTAAGGACGGGTGTTCTATGAATAAATGGGCGAATGCGGTCATGAGCCTGGATGATATCTTCTTTCGATGGCCTGGCCGGATTCATGGGGTGTGACTTTTCATGTGCTTGGCCAGTTCGTCTGTTGCCAGGTCAAGCAGGCGGTAAGCTTCTTCGAATAATTCCACATTGCCATAGTAAGGATCCGGGACTTCCATATTCACTCCGGGATATACCAGATTCATCACAAAATCAACCTTTTTCAGATCGTCCTGATTTCTGGTTTTTTTCCTGATCATTGACATGTTGGATTCATCCATCACGTAGATCCTGTCGAAGGTATCGAAATCACTTGCATGAAAGATCCGTACACGTTGAGCCGAGATGTCTATCTGATGCTGTAAAGCGATGCCGATGGCCCGCGGGTCAGGTGGGTCACCCATGTGATACGATTCGAACCCGGCTGAGTCCACTTTGCCCTTGATGCCCTGTTGGATCATCTTATGGGCCAGGATCCCTTCTGCCAGTGGTGAACGGCAGATATTACCTAAACAGAGGAACAATATCTTCATGGAAAGAAATAACGCAGAGGAAGGAACTATTAGTATTTGATCTTCTTGTCAATCTCTTCGACGAAGACCCTGAATTGCTTATCCGTTTCAATCAGATTGTTTACGGTACGACAGGCATGCAGCACAGTGGAATGGTCTTTATGTCCGCAGTGCAAGCCAATGCTGGCCAGAGAAGCTTTGGTATGTTTCTTCGAAAAATACATCGATAATTGCCGCGCTTGAACGATCTCCCGTTTACGGGTCTTCGACTGAATGGAATCAACCGGCAGGTTGAAGAAGTCGCAAACCACCTTTTGGATATAGTCGATGGATATCTCCCTGGATGTGCTTTTGACAAATTTGTCGATGATCTGACGGGCCAGGTCCATGGTGATGGGTTTCTTATTGAGCGAGGAGTGGGCAATGATGGAGATAAGCGCTCCCTCCAGTTCTCTGACATTTGTATTGATGGAGAAGGCGAGGTAGTCCACGACTTCCTGTGGCATCTTAACGCCATCATTATGTAATCGCTTGTGAATGATGGCAATGCGTGTTTCCAGATCGGGTACTTGTAAATCGGCGGAGAGACCCCATTTAAACCTTGACATGATGCGGGGTTCAATGCCTTTCATCTCAACAGGAGGTTTGTCGGAAGTGATCACGATTTGGCTCTTCTTCTGGTGAAGGGAGTTAAAGATATGAAAGAATACATCCTGGGTTTTCTCCCTTCCTGCCAGGTTGTGTATGTCATCAATGATCAGTACGTCGATCATTTGGTAGAAGTGGATGAAGTCGTTTTGGCTGTTGTTTTTAACGGCATCAACAAACTGGTTGAAGAACTGGTCGGTGGAAACAAAGAGGACGGTTTTCTCGGGGAAGTTCATTTTAACTTCCAGTCCGATTGCATGCGCCAGATGGGTTTTTCCAAGGCCGGTATGACTGTAGATCAGCATGGGGTTGAAGGCGGTCTGCCCTGGTTTCTGGGCAATGGCGAATCCGGCCGAACGTGCCAGCCGGTTGCAGTCCCCTTCAACAAAGTTGTCGAAGGAGTAGTTATCATTCAATTGGCTGTTGATCTTGAGTTTCCGTAGCCCCGGGATGATAAAGGGATTGGGTATCTCCCGTGCATTGCTCTCTCTGGATAGCTCAATGGGTATGGGCACCGGGTCATTCGAAACAGTTGGCTTATTGGAGGTCGGAATCGTGGTGGTTAGCGGGCCGTCATCCCCGGCTGTATTATCCATGATGATACAGTACTCCAGGCGGCCTTCCGTTCCCAGCTCTTTTTTGACTGTCTTTCTCAGCAGGTTGATGAAATGCTCCTCCATCCACTCATAAAAAAACTGGCTTGGTACCTGAATCGTAAGCACCTTGTCCTTGAGCTTGAGCGGTTTGATGGGGATAAACCAAGTCTTGTAACTTTGGTAGCTGATGTTGTCCTTGATGACCTTCAGGCAATTCTCCCAAACCTCATTAAACTTCTTTTCCATCAGGCTGCCTCAGTTTTTTCTTTAGACCTTTTTTATTGGCAAAATCGTACTCGTCTACTTTTCAGTGGTTTGTAGTATCTTATTTGATCACAATTTAAAGTGGGGAATCAGTAAAATTTCCAGAAACAAATGTTTTAATAAAATCTGGAAAAAAAAAATTTTTTTGCATTGATTTTCAAAAAAAAATTACACATGAAACCCGCGCCAAATCATATCTATACATATTGCCATGTGATCTGATTGCAAGTGTTTGAAAATGAACTTAAAGTGATCAAATTATTTCGGTAATGTTAACTGATGTCCCGGAAACCTTATCAATCCTATGTTTCAATGCATCAGACTTCTCTCTTGGCACTAATAACAAGATTTTGCAGACATCAGTAAACGACTTCTCGCTGGTTTCAAGCTTTTCTTCTTTGATGATCTTCATAACCTCAGGCATAGCGCCATATTCAAAGGTTATCTCAAAAAAATCAGTCACCTGACGTTCTATGATCTCTGTGGCATGAATAGCTTCTCTTGCAGCGGTGCGGTATGCAATGGCGAGCCCGCCGGTTCCGAGCTTGATGCCACCGAAATACCGGATCACCACAATCAGGATATTGGTCAGGTCATGCGATTCAATCTGCCCAAGGATCGGCCTTCCGGCAGTTCCCGAGGGTTCTCCGGCATCGTTGGTCCGGAAAACTTTTTTCTCGTATCCCAACCGGTAGGCATAACAATGATGACGGGCGTCATGATAGACCCGCCGCAGTTCTTCCAACTTGCTCCTCACATGTCCTTCTGTACTGACCGGAAAAGCAAAGCCGAGAAAACGGCTTCCCTTCTCCTTATAAATCCCTTCACCCATTGTGGCAATGGTTCGAAAATTGAATGCTGTCGGATCCATGTGTTGCTGAGCGGCTCTCATTTGCAAATGTATCAGGAATGATCATCAAAATGACCAGTCATCCAAATTTTCTATACTTTCAAGCCCGATTTTGAATCGAGATGACCATTGAAGAGCTGCGAAAGGTGTTTGGTGAGCGATTGAGCCATATCTATCCCAAGAAGGATATCCTTACCTTATATAATATCTTGTTAAACCGCCTCGCCGGTTTGGAGCCATACCAGGTACTTTCGGATCCCGATCGCAGGCTGGAAGAACCGACAGTTCAAGGATTCTTCCTGGCAACGGACAGGCTCCTGCTTCACGAACCCATACAATACATCACAGGAAAAGCTGATTTTGCAGGGTTATCGTTTTATGTTACACCACAGGTGTTGATCCCCAGGCCGGAAACAGAAGAATTGGCAGCATGGATAGGAGAGGAGGTTCCCCCGGATTCTAAATCAGGTACCTTGCTGGATGTTTGTACCGGTAGCGGATGCATAGCCATTACCCTGGCTCACCGTTTTCCCGGATTTAAAGTCACCGGAACCGATATCTCCGCTGCTGCACTGGAGATTGCGAAGCGAAATGCTGATCAACACCATGTCTCCATCACCTGGATAGCATGGAATATCTTTTCCTCTCCTCCGGCCAGCCTCAGAGGTACTTATGATATCATCCTTTCCAATCCGCCTTACATTCCAGATGATGAAACAGCTACCATAGGGAAAAATGTGTTGCTCCATGAACCCCACATCGCCCTGCTTGTCCCTGCCGGTGATCCGCTCCTGTTTTACAGGGCAATCCTGGATTTTGCCTGTGACCGGCTTAAACCCGATGGTTCAGTGTTTTTTGAGATACACCCGCCGCTGGTGAAGAAGCACATCGAACTGGCCAAATCGAAAGGATTCGGAAAGGTGAGCATCCGTTGTGATTTTTCCGGTAAGGAGCGGATGTTGCGATGCTGCCGCTAATGAAGAAGTTCGGAAAGAACGCCGTCTTTAAACAAACCATCACCGACCTCCTGGAAAGGAACGATCACCTCGAAACCTCCTGTCTCAGGACCCGCAATGCTGTATTCGTTGAAGAAAAAGCCAATACCCTGACGCGTAATGAACACCTGATCAAAGGTAGTGATCCGGTCAGCAAAGAAACCTGCATCCTTCAAGGAAGCCGATGGGCTGAGGTGAAACTTCTCCCGGATCTTGCTATCAACCATTTCGTTGATTTTTGGCAGATACGACTCACGGATCAGGTCTGCAAGCCCAACAATCCTGGCATTCTTCAGAAATACGGTAATGGCATCAATGACTTTCTTGGGCGAACCTTCTCCTATCGAAACCTTATGGATGATCTTCAATGTTAATAAATTCCCATCATTCAGCACAACTTCCATGGTTTTGGATTTACTCCAGTTTTTCATCGATGTTGAAGAATCGGTTGATGGTGATTGATAAAGTTTGAAGTTGCCGAAATACAGCCTCCTGATGTTGTTGATGATACTGTCAGGATTTAAAGAGCCATGGCTCCCTTCACTGAATTTTTCTGCAATGATTTTTCTGAGCGAATCCGACATCACAACATTCCCTGATTCGGCCGGAAAGAGTAACAACAGGTCGAGAATGGCTTTGGGTTGTCTGGATTTTGGTGTGATAAAAACAGAATCCTTCAGAGAAAAGACATTTAAAGGAACGCTTCCATTGGCGTACTCTTCCGAAAGATCAAAGGGAATTTTCAGGTTGCCGTCGGGGCCAATCCAGTGACCGGAAAAACGTTTTTGGTTAACAAAGCGTCCTTCAAACAAGGAGCTTTTACCAAATGGTGGTTCAAACAGCTTGATTGTGCCATTGGACAATGCAATGCCTTTCATCTCGATGGTGTTGCCAATGTAGATGTAGTAGCTGGTATTGTCATACTCGGAAAACACATATTCATAATGCCCGAAGAGGCTATCTCCCCTTTTAACCAGATCAGCCTTAATATTGAAATTCTCATTGATCTGACCCTTCAGATGCATATAGAAATTAACCGGCATGCGGGTTTGTGCGTCTGCAAGGCACGTGATCAGCAGGAACAACAGGGGTGTCAGTTTTCTCATGGCATTCATGGCATCAGATTGCGTTCTCCAAACAGGATGGTTCCCAGGCGCACCATGGTGCTTCCTTCTTCGATGGCAATCTGGTAATCATTGCTCATCCCCATTGAAACCTCCCGGAAATCCTCATTATCTTTGAAATATTTCATTTTCAGATCCAAAAAAGTCGACCGCAACTGCCGGAACTCGTCCCGCACCCGTTGCATATCATCAGTGAAAGAAGCCATTCCCATAACCCCGGCCGGACGGATATGTCTCAAAGCCTGAAATTCCGGGCTCTCCAGCATGGCCACTGCTTCTTCAATCGAAAACCCGAATTTGCTCTCTTCAGTTGCAATGTGAAACTGCAGAAGGATCGGAACCACCCGATTGTATCTTTGTGAAAACCTGTTCACTTCAGATAATAGTCGAAAACTGTCGATGCTGTGTATCATCGAGACAAAGGGCACAAGAAATTTGATTTTGTTGGTTTGCAGGTGTCCGACGAAATGCCATTCGATATCTCTGGGCAGAAGCGGGTATTTCCCCAGCAATTCCTGCACTTTGTTTTCCCCAAAAACCCTCTGCCCAGCCGCATAGGTTTGCTGAATGATATGAACATGCTGTGTCTTTGATACAGCAATGAGTTTGACATGAGCAGGAAGCTCCTGCAGCAGCTTTTGCAGATTATCAACGATGTCCATCAATCCATTATCTGATGCAAAAATACTTCTTTCGGGATTGAAATAGTATTTTTGTCCGCCATTTCCACATCATGAAAAAGATCCTTCTGTCTCTGTTGCTGCAGTGCCTCTTCTGGATTCTCTTTTTTGCCTTGAACAGGGTGGTTTTTCTGATTTACCATGCCGACCTTGTGGGTGCTGAACAAGCTGGGTTCAGCGATGCGATAAAGTCTTTTTGGTATGCGCTCCACCTGGATGCAGCCACTGTCACCTATTTTATTGCATTCCCCTTCCTGATACTGGTGGTGCAATCCTTCTATAGCCCAAGATGGCTTAACTATCTCAATTTGGGATATGCATTGATCATGATGCTTTCATATGCATTGATATCTATGGCTGAGATCGGTTTGTACCCTGAGTGGAAAACGAAACTTTCCTATAAGGCATTAAAATACCTGCAAAATCCGGATGAAGTTTACAATTCGGCAGATACCACAACATTTTTCATTCTCCTGGCCCTGGCTGCAGTGATAACCCTCGTTTCATTCTATGTGTACAGAAAGTGGTTTTACAAGTTTATTACCGGACAAGGATGTCATCTCATTTTCAGCTTCTGTTTCCTCCTTCTCACACCGGGGTTGCTTTTTCTTGTTATGCGCGGTGGCTGGCAGCAGATACCGATCAATCAGAGTGCCTCCTACTATTCAAAACACAACATCCTGAACCTTGCAGCTGTAAATAACGCATTCAACCTGTACATCAGCATCCATGAGAATCTGAAGAACTTCGACCGGAATCCGTATGTTTTCTACCCTCAGGAAGAAGCCCTGCGCCGGGTTGATGCGATCAGACATGTATCCGTTGACACGACCATTGGAATCCTTCAAACGCAACGCCCGAACATCGTGCTGATCATCATGGAAGGGTGGTCTGCCGATTGCATTGAATCACTCGACGGGGATGCAGGCATCACACCGGTCTTCAGGAATTTGGAAGCACAGGGAGTCCTTTTTACCCGGATATATGCAAGCGGAGCACGGTCTGAGCAGGGGATGGCATGTATTTTTGGTGGATTTCCTGCTCACCCGATCTCATCCATCACCATTCAACCTGATAAATTTGCGAAACTGCCAAGCCTGGTTAAAGCGCTTCAACAGGAAGGATATTATTCAGCCTATTATTTCGGAGGACAGTTGATATACGGGAACATGAAAGGATACGTCATCTCAGCCGGATTTGACAAAGTGATGGAAATATACGACTTCCCTGGAAAATTACCCAAAGGGAAACTGGGCATTCACGATGAATATACCTTTGACTACCTGTGTAAGGACATGGATCAATTCCGGCAGCCATTTTTTACAGCCTTATTCACCCTCAGCTCACATAGTCCATATGATTATGATTTCGAAAGACCGATCACATGGGGTGATCAGGAACGCGAATACCTTAACAGCGTCTTCTATGCCGATCATTGTCTGGGAGAATTTATCCGGTGTGCCAGTCGGAAGAGCTGGTTCGACAATACCCTTTTCATCGTGGTGTCGGATCATGGCCATAGTTCCCATCGAAACTGGTCTCCCTATTCCATGGAATATCAACGCATACCTATGATGTTTTTCGGGGAGGTGATCAGGGATGAGGCCAGGGGAATGAAGATTGACAAACTGGGCGGACACCATGATATTCCTGCTACCTTGCTGCAACAACTAAACCTGGAGGCAGGGGAATTTACCTGGAGCAAAGATCTGATGAATCCTTTTTCACCCGGCTACGCATGGTACGCACTGGATGATGGACTGGGCTGGATCAGGCCATTCGGTAATTTCGTGTATGAACGAAGTATCGATTATTACCACTTTCTAAAAGCAGACCCCTCACTGCAGGATTCCCTGATCAAGGAAGGGAAATCGTACCTGCAGGTGCTCTTTGCAACGTACCAGGAATACTGATCCGGGCAATTAGTCCAGGGAATGCACAACCAGCCCGCTGCGAAGTTTAGGCTCGAACCAGGTGGTTTTTGGAGGCATGATGTTTCCTGTATCGGCAATATCGATCAGCTGTTGCATGGAAACCGGATAAAGGGCAAAGGCTGCAGCCATCTCTTTCTTATCTACCCGTCGCTTGAGTTCTCCCAGTCCCCTGATCCCTCCGACAAAATCAATCCGTTTGGAAGTACGCAGGTCTTTGATGTCGAGGATCTCATCCAGGACTTTCTTCGAGAGAATAGTAACATCTAAAACCCCGATCGGATCATTGTCATTGAAAGTACCCGGAAGAGCGGTCAGGCTATACCATACACCATCCATATACAGGCTAAAGTTGTGCAGCTTGTCGGGCTTGTAAATGGTGTTGCCTTTTGCCTCGACGGTGAAGCACGTGCTTAACCTGGTTAAAAAATCCTCTTTACTCAGCCCATTCAGGTCTTTGACAACCCGGTTATAATCGATGATGGTCAACTGGTTATCCGGGAAATGAACAGCAAGGAAATAGTTGTATTCTTCCTTCCCGGTATGGTTGGGATTTTTAAGTTTCTTTTCATTACCGACCAGGGCAGCTGCTGCTGTCCGGTGGTGGCCATCTGCCACGTAAGTATAAGGTACCTTGGCAAAGCGGGCGATGATATCCCGGATGATCTGATCTTCCCGGATAACCCAAAAATGGTGGTGGATGCCATCGGAGGCAACGAAATCATAGACAGGCTTGTTTTCCCTGACATATTTCCCGACAATCTGATCGATCTCGGCCACAGCCGGATAGGTAAAGAATACCGGTTCCATGTTGGCATTGGTGATCCTTACATGCTTCATCCGGTCTTCTTCTTTATCCTTGCGGGTCAACTCGTGTTTTTTGATCACGCCGTTCAGGTAATCTTCAACAGCGGCGCAGCCTACCATACCATACTGTGTTTTTCCGTTCATGGTCTGCGCATAGATATAGAGGTGCTCCTCATCGTCCTGAATAAGCCACCCGTTGTTTTTAAACAGGGTGAAGTTCTCGAGCGCCTTCTCATAAACGACAGGTTCATGTTCATCTGTTTCCGGTGGAAAGTCAATTTCAGGTTTAATGATATGCAGCAGGGAGTAAGGGTTTCCTTTGGCCTCTTCACGTGCTTCTGCTGAATTGAGCACGTCGTAAGGTCTGGAAGCCAGCTTGGTTGCAATTTTTTCGGGGGGTCTGAGTCCTTTAAATGCTTTTAGGATAGCCATATACTATAAATTAGTCATTGATGAAAGAAAAAGAAAAAAATAATGAATTGTTTTACCGCCTGTATCTAAACATCCTCGTCGTCATCGTCCATGCCCTGCCCGGGTCCTTTGACTGAACGCTGAAGGGAGCCGATCAGTGCGCCGATCATCTTGGTCATTTCCATCAGATGGTTCCGGGACTCTTCCTGGTTATCATCAGAAAGCAGCCCCTGTCTGTTGCAGATGGTTGTGAGTACCACGCACTCCCTGACAGAACTTTTAGCCATTTTAAGGTAGTACACAAACTGGCTTTTGTTCCTGGAAGAGCCTTCGGCAATATTCAGGGCGATATTCATTGCTGACTGAAGGAATTTCCCCCCCAATTGCTGTGTAGCCTCCTGCGCTGGAAAACCTTTCACATTGGCATGCACCCATTCAGCATACTCGGCCGCCTTGTGGTAAATCCTCAGATCCTCAAACCTGAAGAAGGTAATCGTCCTTTCTGATTCATTTTCCATATGGATGAGATTTGATGGTAAATAGTAAAAAGGGTTATTTGTTTACCTGGAAGGTCTTATCTCCCTTAAGGATGAAGTTAACGATCTGGTGTGCTCCGGCAATTCCCGCGTTGATATTGGCTTCTTCGGTTTGTGCGCCCATTTTTTTGGCGGTGAAGAAGAACCTGCCCTTGAACTTTTCATCCAGTTCCGGCCGGCAATCAGCTTCCACATCGGAGAGGTAGACAAAATCTTTCCGTTCCTCGAAGACTTTCAATAATTCAGCTTCGTTGATCACCTCCTTGCGTGCAGTGTTCACCAGGGTAGCCGGCTTGGGCATCGACATCAGCAAAGCATATCCGATGGAACCTTTGGTTTCTTTGTTTGCCGGAATATGCAAAGAGATATACTGGCAGGTTTTGTAGAGTTCTTCTACACTTCCGACAGGTGACACACCGTCTTGCTTCATCTTATCAGCAGTTACAAATGGGTCGAAAGCATAAACCTCCATTCCGAAACCTTTGGCGATCATGGCAACGTATTTCCCAACATTGCCATAGGCATGAATTCCGAGTTTCTTGCCCCGGAGTTCGGAGCCTGATTTGCCCGAATAATATCCCCGGGCATGCTGGATCATCATCCCAAATGCCAGTTCGGCAACCGCATTGGAGTTTTGTCCAGGCGTGTTCATGGCAACAACACCTTTGGCCGTGCAGGCAGGCAGGTCAATATTGTCATAACCGGCGCCGGCCCTGACAACGATCTTCAAGGCTTTGGCAGCATCCACCACCTCCTTGTCAACGATGTCACTCCGGATGATGATGGCATCAACCGTCCCGACAGCTTTGAGCAAATCGGATTTTTCTTTGTAGTTTTCCAAAAGGATCATTTCAAAACCGGCTTCATTAAAGACTTTGCGAATGCCTTCAACGGCTACGGGTGCAAATGGTTTTTCTGTAGCGACCAATACTTTTGTCATAATATGGTAAAATTTAGTGATTGAATCCGATCAGATGGTTAGAGATTGGCTTTTTCAAACTCGGCCATGCAATCCACCAGGGCTTGCATACTTTCCATGGGCAGCGCATTGTAGCAGGAAGCACGGAAACCGCCAACGGAACGGTGTCCTTTGATACCCACCATGCCTTTACCCTTGGAGAACTCCATGAATGCATCTTCCTTGTCTTTGTATTTCTCCTGCATCACAAAACAGATGTTCATCAACGAACGGCTGTCTTTTTCAGCTGTGCCAACAAACATCTTGCTTCGGTCAACGTAATCATACAGGATATTTGCCTTGGCGATGTTGATCTTCTCCATCTCCTTCACGCCACCAATGCCCTTGAGCCACTTGAGGGTTTCTTTCAGGGTAAAGATGGGTAATACCGGAGGTGTATTGAATAAGGAACCCTCCTCAATGTGCGTTTTATAGTCCAGCATCGTGGGAATCTTGCGGTCAACCTTGCCAAGGATGTCATCGCGGAGGATCACGAAGGTGACGCCGGCTGGACCGGTATTCTTCTGTGCACCGCCATAGATCAGGGCATACTTGGAAACATCTACGGGCCGGCTGAAAATATCTGATGACATGTCAGCCACCATGGGCACCGGACTTTCCGGGTCAAACCTCATTTCTGTACCATAAATGGTATTGTTGGAGGTGATATGAAAATAATCGGCATCTGCAGGAATCGAATAAGACTTTGGAACATAATTGAAGTTCTTATCTGCAGAAGAGGCGACCACAACCACTTCTCCAAATAATTTGGCTTCCTTGATGGCCTTTTTTGCCCAAACACCCGTTTCCAGGTAGGCAGCTTTCTTGTTCAGCAGGTTGAATGGTACCATGCAAAACTGAAGACTGGCTCCACCGCCCAAAAACAGTACATGGTACTGGGGGGGGATGTTCAACAACTCTTTGAATAAAGCAACAGCTTCATCGATGATGGCCTGGAAGTCCTTGCTCCGGTGAGAGATCTCCAGAATTGACATCCCGATGTTGTTTAGTTCAATCACAGCCTTGGCTGTGTTTTCAAGAGCTACTTTTGGTAAAATGGCAGGTCCTGCGTTGAAATTGTGCTTTTTCATAAAAAATTTGGTTTTATAAAATTGGGTTTAGATTTGGTTCCATCAACGAAACAAAGGTATAATAATTTCTGACAAATTGTTGATAATATGGTAAAAAAAAGAAGTTGCCCATGAAGGTTATCGAAAAAAGTGATGAAAGCTGCTACTTTTTGGCCGGATTTCTAACATCTACGCCGGTTACAAATTCCCATACGCCACCCGTAAAAATAAATCCATCAAAAGCATCCAGCGCCGGGATATGAAAACGCTTGTCATCAGGAAGGCGTTCATCCAGGGGAACCAACCGGTCAAAAACGATGAGTGATGCACGTTTTCGCTTCTGATCATATCCACGTTTGGCAGCGTTCCACGTTTTGGATGTGATAATATATTGCTGGTCATAACGCAGTGCCATGACCGCGTTCTCTGCAAATTCAAAGATAATCCTGACATTTGAATCGTAGCTCCCGCCACGGAAAATGGGTAAGCCAAAGAGCGGCTCTTCCAGTTCGTTAAATGTCAATATCTCAATCACCTTCCGGTTGCTGTTGAGATCATTCCCGTCCCAACCCAACAGTGTGTAAATTAACCTGTTATCATGCTTCTTCTCAATCAATTGATAATATAACGCTCCATACCATTGCATGCTGTCAAGTACCTTCGTTTCTACACCACTGGTCTTCTTTCCCAGGTCGGCGAGGATGCAGACCTTTGGGTTTCCGGGTCTCTTCTGCTGGATAAGTCCCACATAACGAAAGGTCCCCAATTGCAAGGGGATGGAATAGGTGAATATCCTGAATGTTTTCTTTGAATCCAGGAGCATGCTTACATTCTTAAGTTGCCGGAATGGGTGGGAAAAAGAGCCGGGCAGCTGTAAAAACGCTACAAGGCTGTCCCGGAAGACAGCTGCCTGGGTAATCCGACTTGAATCCGAAGGAATCTTAAGGATGGTATCATACATCTCCAAGAGCAGCTTTTCCTTTTGGATGAGTTGCCCCTGACCGGCAGCAGGTGTCCGGATCATCAGCAGACAACCCATGAAAAGGAGGAGGATCAACATCCTGAAAAATGCCATAATTTCCAGTACCTTTGCGACTGTGCAAAAGTCGGAAAATTAAGCGTACCATGACACTTTCTGATCGCATATCGGCATTTGCTGCATTGGGTTCAGAGATGAACCGGATCCTCAGTGATTTTTTGGATGGTAGCAACCATTCTCTGTTTTCCATTGAGTTCAATGAATTACTCGAAAAAATCCCATCTGAGAATCCGTGGTTTACCCGCGATAACATCAACTTTGCCTGGAAGGAAGTAGCTGAAAAACTTGACAGGCAAACGCTTCAGGACTGGATTTTTCCCTATGCTGAACGGATATCGGGGCTCAAAAAACCGCAGCGAATTGCCGTCGTTATGTCTGGCAACATCCCAATGGCCGGTTTTCATGATTTTCTGTGTACCCTGATAACCGGACACAAGTTGATCGCCAAATGCTCCTCTGCTGACAATATACTGATCCCGTTTCTGAGCCGGATTCTGGCCTCTTTCAATACAGCGTTTTCGGAAATGATCACGTTTACTGAAGGCACTTTGGCCGGTTTTGATAAAGTCATCGCCAGCGGCAGCAACAACACCTCGAGGTACTTCGAATATTATTTCAGGAACCATCCGCACATCATTCGAAAGCATCGAAATGGGATAGCCATTTTGGATGGGAAAGAATCTGCTGACGAGCTCAAAAACCTGGGAGAAGATATCTTTCGTTACTTCGGGCTGGGTTGCAGGAGTATATCAAAGATGTACATCCCGAACCGATTCCGGTGGGAAGAGCTGTTTGAATCCATGCTCCCATACCAGTTCCTGTTCCATCACCACAAATACAGAAATAACTACGATTACCAGAAGGCGATCCGGATCATGAACAACCGGCCATTTCTGGACAACGGATTTGTCATGTTTCAGGAAAGCGCAGCTATTGCCTCTCCCATCGGGGTTCTTTTTTATGAAACCTATGATGGTTTAGCGCAAGTTATGTCAATTTGTGAACAAAGGGAGGATGAAATTCAATGTATCGTCAGCCATGCTTTTCCAAGGGCTGTAGCTTTTGGCGAAGCACAGAAACCATCGCTGCAAACTTATGCCGACAAAGTTGATACGATCAGATTTTTAACAGAACCATGAAATTATTCATGAATAAATGCGGTCGAAAAGATAAAAAAGCGTAATTTTGCAAACCAAATTTTTAGAAACATGAAGAAAGATATCCATCCAAAAGATTACCGTTTTGTGGTTTTTAAGGATATGTCGAACGAGTACACTTTCCTTACGAAATCAACTGTTCAGAGTAAGGAGACCATCGTGTGGGAAGATGGGAAAGAATACCCCCTGGTGAAGCTGGAGATTTCGCATACATCTCATCCGTTTTACACCGGAAAGATGAAGCTTGTCGATACAGCAGGAAGGGTTGATAAATTCCGCAGCCGGTATCAGAAACATCTGGAAAGCAAGAAGAAATAGCTCCTTCATAATACCTCCAAAAATCCATGAATTACATCCTTTTTGAAGACAGCCTTACCCGCGCACAGCTACTGCCATTGACATTCGTCCGGCCTATTGCCGAGATAAGGATGGGTCTTCTGACTATCCGGGAAAAATGGGAAAAGTTCCTGAAAGAGCCTACCTCGATACTCACCGAGAACTATCTTTCAGCAAAATATCCCATCCATAAGCAGGGAAACAATATCCTGATCAACAGC
>VGGL01000011.1 GCA_016868575.1 Bacteroidota bacterium | reverse complement strand
TCGTTGATCTTTACCAGATCAAACTTCTCGATAATCTCTTGCGGTGCAAGTAGAGATTTTACATCTTTCTTTTCCATATTGCTTTTTTCTCTTTTATACGTAGCACCTCAAAAAAAGATTTAGCCTTTTTTCAACGCTCCACTGTTAATAACAATATTGTTTTTACATTTGCTGCTGAGTATTTACAAAATTTTAACATATCCGGATTTATTAAAATATTTGTACTTTTACCCCCGAAAAAAGGTCTATCAAGAAATCATTAGTATTAACCAAAACCTTTGTGAATGATGAAAAGACTATTTGTTTTCCTTGTTTTCCTGTTCGCATTTCTACCTTATTTAAATGCCCAGGACCAGCCCATTCCTCCCTCTCAAATCGGAGTTGGAGTTTATCATGGGTTATCTCAACCCTTGAGAGATGCCCCTGTGATGACACCTGATGAATGGGAAAAAATGGAATTGGATGCGATGAAACCCCGAAACGAAGAGCTCCGGGATAGATCGTACCCATTTGCTGCCACTGCCGAACCGAAAGGATATGATCCGATCTGGCAGTATGAGATGGGTCAAACCCAACCTCCCAAGGCGCCTATTGTGAGTTTTGACGGACAATCGTCACCGTACTACCCGCCTGACTGCAACGGGGCTGCCGGACCGAACCACTACATGCAAACGATCAACGTGGTGTATGCCATCTATTCCAAAACCGGCACCTTGCTCGCTGGTCCTTCCAACCTGAATACCCTTTTCAGTGGCTTACCGGGCGCTACCTATAATGATGGCGACCCGATTGTTTTATATGATGAGATGGCAGATCGCTGGTTGGTGGTCGAGTTTTCAGTCGGCGGCACCAACGACTACATGCTTTTTGCTGTTTCCCAAACAAACGACCCAACGGGATCATGGCATAAATATTCCTTCGATGTGGATGATATGCCCGATTATGAAAAAATAGGTATCTGGCCGGATGGGTATTACATGGGAACCAACAACAGCGCTTCCGGGAAAAAGGATATCTACGTTTTCGAAAGAGCCAAGATGTTGCTTGGACAAACAGCTCAGATGGTCGGATTTGACAATCCCTGGAGGCCCACCACCATTGATGGATTTATGTGCGTTCCTCCCGTTGACAATGATGGCACCGCTGCACCGGCCGGCCCCGGTTTATTCATCACCATCAATGACGACGCTATCGCTGGTGGTTCCGATCAACTCTGGATATACGAGCTGGCTGTGAACTGGACAACCCCCACCTCTTCTACATTTACACGTTCGCAGCAGTTGTCTGTTTCTCCTTTTGACAGCAATTTCGGCTCCAACTGGGATAACATCAAACAACCCGGAACAACCAGGGAATTGGATGCCATCCCGCAGGTCATCATGAATGCCCCGCAATACAGGAATTTTGGCAGCTATCAAACCATTGTCTGCTGTCATACCGTAGATGTTGACAACACCGATCATGCAGGAATCCGCTGGTATGAACTCCGGAAAACCACAGGAACCTGGTCTGTCCGCCAGTCTGGCACCTATGCACCGGATGCCAATTCCCGCTGGATGGGAAGCATCCGTTTGAACAACTTCAATGAAATCGGTCTGGGGTATTCAATTTCCAGTACTTCGGTCTATCCGGGTATCAGATATACCGGACAATCGGCCACAGCCTACGCAACAGGAAATGGTACACTTGATCTCGCTGAACAAACAGTTATCACCGGATCCTATTCCCAGACTACCTATAACCGCTGGGGGGATTACGCAGGGATGAGTGTCGATCCGTCTGATAGCAAGACATTCTGGTTTACTACCCAGTATCCGGGAGCAAGCAGTGCAAGAAAAACCAGGATATGTTCCTTCCAGGTCAGCTCAGCACCCGCAACACCCGATCTGATTACCCAATCACCCGCGGCATCCCCTGCATCTATCCAAGCCGGCCAAACAACAACTGCTTCCGTCACGGTTAAAAACCAGGGTGGAGCAACGGCCGGCGCTTCAAACCTGAAGTATTACCTCTCGACTGATATCACCTATGGTACTGGCGATGTTCTGCTGGCCACAGATGCAGTTGCATCCCTGACCGCCGGAGCCACCTCAGCTGTTAGCGAGGTTGTAACCATCCCGTCTTCCACAGCCGCCGGAAATTATTACATCCTTTTCTATGCTGATGCGGATGGACAGGTGACCGAGTCGGATGAAACTAATAACGTGGGTAACATATCGATCACCGTGACCTCCTCCACCGGATCACCCGATCTGATCGTTCAGAGTCCGGCCGCCAATCCCGTTACTGTAAATGCCGGAGCGACAACAACTGCATCCTGTACCGTAAAAAATCAGGGCACAGCCTCCGCCGGTGCATCCAATCTGAAATATTACCTTTCTACAGACAACGTATACGGAACCGGCGACACCTATCTTGCCACCGATGCGGTAGCCTCTCTGGCCGCAGGAGCTACAGCTTCTGTTTCAGAACTTCTTACCATACCATCCACAACTGCTGCCGGCACATGGTATATCATCATGTACGCCGATGCCGACCTGCAGGTAGCTGAAAGCATTGAAACCAATAATACTGGCTATGTGTCGATTACGGTTCAGGCCACCAGTCAGGGATGCAACAGCACTACTCAATACCCCAGCTCTACCCTCACTCCGACCACGAGCTGGAAGTCACAGAAAAACATCTGGGCAGGCGAGTACACCGCTTTTAATGTCACTGCAGGGCGTGTATACCATTTCTCCCTGTGTTCTACTGATGGCGCTACTGCCTCCTATGATTCTGAGCTTACCTTACGCAATAAATCAACCGATGCTTTTATCGCCTATTCTGATGATTATTGCGGAGATGATGCAAAAATAATCTGGACTGCAACATTTACCGGACAGGTTAAGGTCGTAACCACCCTTTACCCGTGTGGCACTAATTCAGTGAATACAACTCTCCGGTATAAGTATTCAACCAGCAAGGAAATGGATGGCACAGATTCAGAATCTCAGGAATATAGTATTTATCCCAATCCAACTTCAGGGAAAATAACAGTCGAATCACCGGATGGATTCGATCAGGTTCGATCCATTCTTATATTCGATGTAACCGGAAGGCTGATTGAGCAGATGGACATTCCTGTTAAGGCTGAGAATATGTATACCTTCGATCTCTCAACTCATAAGCCCGGATATTATCTGGTGCAGGTTGTTGGGGATGTCATCCTGAAACAATACAAGGTTTTTGTAAGTCCATAATGACATCCGTATGCCAACAGCAAAAAGCCGCTCACCCAGGGCGGCTTTTTTTTTATTATTGACTTTCAGCAAAATAAAAGAATTCTTCAAAAAAAGTCAAGGAATGTGTAATGCGTAATAATAATAGGTGTACATTTGCAGCCCCAAACCAAGTTCTTTGAATCGGGAGGAGAGGTATGAAAAAAATATTTTCAAGAATATTTGGAGATTAAAAAAAGAGTTGTACCTTTGCAGTCCCATTTTAAGAAAAGCATGCCGGAAAGGCGCTAGGATGGGAAGTTCTTTGAAAAAACTGAAGAGAGCCAAGTAGTAAATATCCCTCAAGGAAATACTTTGAGTAGTAACGAGCCAACAAAGACATCAAACAAACATTTACAATGGAGAGTTTGATCCTGGCTCAGGATTAACGCTAGCGGCAGGCCTAATACATGCAAGTCGAGGGGCAGCGCGGGTAGCAATACCTGGCGGCGACCGGCGCACGGGTGCGTAACACGTATGTAATCTACCCTTAACTGGGGGATAGCCCCGAGAAATCGGGATTAATACCCCATAACATTGCGGGGGGGCATCTTCCTGCAATTAAAGTTCCGACGGTTTAGGATGAGCATGCGCGACATTAGCTGGTTGGTGAGGTAACGGCTCACCAAGGCTACGATGTCTAGGGGTTCTGAGAGGATTCACCCCCACACTGGTACTGAGACACGGACCAGACTCCTACGGGAGGCAGCAGTAAGGAATATTGGGCAATGGACGCAAGTCTGACCCAGCCATGCCGCGTGCAGGATTGAAGGCCCTACGGGTCGTAAACTGCTTTTGTACAGGAAAAAACTCCCGGTCGCGCATCGGGATTGATGGTACTGTGCGAATAAGGATCGGCTAACTCCGTGCCAGCAGCCGCGGTAATACGGAGGATCCAAGCGTTATCCGGATTTATTGGGTTTAAAGGGTGCGCAGGCGGAATGGTAAGTCAGTGGTGAAATCCTACGGCTTAACTGTAGAATTGCCGTTGATACTGCCGTTCTTGAGTACAGTTGAAGTGGGCGGAATGTAGCATGTAGCGGTGAAATGCTTAGATATGCTACAGAACACCGATCGCGAAGGCAGCTCACTAAGCTGAAACTGACGCTCAGGCACGAAAGCGTGGGGATCAAACAGGATTAGATACCCTGGTAGTCCACGCCCTAAACGATGATTACTCGATGTTGGCGATATACCGTCAGCGTCTGAGCTAAAGCATTAAGTAATCCACCTGGGGAGTACGACCGCAAGGTTGAAACTCAAAGGAATTGACGGGGGCCCGCACAAGCGGAGGAGCATGTGGTTTAATTCGATGATACGCGAGGAACCTTACCTGGGCTCGAACGTAGAATGACGTTCCGGGAAACCGGAATTCCTTTACGGGCATTCTACGAGGTGCTGCATGGTTGTCGTCAGCTCGTGCCGTGAGGTGTCGGGTTAAGTCCCATAACGAGCGCAACCCCTATCATTAGTTGCCATCAGGTAAAGCTGGGGACTCTAATGAAACTGCCTACGCAAGTAGTGAGGAAGGCGGGGATGACGTCAAATCAGCACGGCCCTTATGTCCAGGGCTACACACGTGCTACAATGGCCGGAACAATGGGCTGCTATCCCGCGAGGGAATGCTAATCTCCAAATCCGGTCTCAGTTCGGATCGAAGTCTGCAACTCGACTTCGTGAAGCTGGATTCGCTAGTAATCGTACATCAGCAATGGTACGGTGAATACGTTCCCGGGCCTTGTACACACCGCCCGTCAAGCCATGGAAGTTGGGGGTACCTGAAGTCGATAACCGCAAGGAGTCGCCTAGGGTAAAACCAATGACTGGGGCTAAGTCGTAACAAGGTAGCCGTACCGGAAGGTGTGGCTGGAATACCTCCTTTCTAGAGTGGTTCTGTTACAATCCATCACCTGGATTGGGTATTTACTACTGGCATCCTCTTCATTTTTTATATCATGACCAATCCCAAACGAGCTCAGGAAGTGCCTTTACTTCAGAGCACAGGATATACGATGAAGATAACGATTTATTCGTAACTCGTAATTCGTAATTCGTAAAGTTTTATAGTCCCGTAGCTCAGTTGGTTAGAGCACTACACTGATAATGTAGGGGTCCGCAGTTCAAGTCTGCGCGGGACTACATACAGATCGCTTGGGGGAATTAGCTCAGATGGCCAGAGCACCTGTTTTGCACGCAGGGGGTCAAGGGTTCGAATCCCTTATTCTCCACCATCCGTTCTAACGGATACGTTCTTTGACATATTGAAAGAAAATACAACAGAAGAGACAATTTTATAATTGATTTTAAGATCACTATCTGAAAGAAAGTAAGTAAGAGCGTATGGCGGATGCCTTGGCTCTCAGAGGCGAAGAAGGACGTGGCAAGCTGCGATAAGCTTCGGGGAGGTGCAAACAACCTTCGATCCGGAGATTTCCGAATGGGGCAACCCGGTACCTTGAAGAGGTATCATCCCGAGTAATCGGGAAGCTAACCCAGAGAACTGAAACATCTTAGTACCTGGAGGAAAAGAAAACAATCGTGATTCCCTGAGTAGTGGCGAGCGAAACGGGAATAGCCCAAACTCTGGTTGTTACGGCAATCAGAGGGTTGTAGGACTGCAACATGGACTGTAAATACATAGTGGAACATTTCTGGAAAGTTAGACCATAGCGGGTGATAGTCCCGTACACGAAATGGATTTACTACCTAGCAGTATCCTGAGTACCGCGGAACCGGAGAAATTCTGCGGGAATCTGCCAGCACCATCTGGTAAGGCTAAATACTCCTGAGAGACCGATAGCGAACAAGTACCGTGAGGGAAAGGTGAAAAGAACCCTGAACAAGGGAGTGAAATAGTACCTGAAACCATGCGCTTACAAACGGTCGGAGTCCTGAGTAATCAGGATGACGGCGTGCCTTTTGCATAATGAGCCTACGAGTTACTCCTCTCTAGCAAGGTTAATCCCGTTGACGGGAGCAGCCGAAGCGAAAGCAAGTCTGAATAGGGCGCTTAGTTAGAGGGGGTAGACGCGAAACTTTGTGATCTACCCATGGTCAGGTTGAAGCCCCGTTAAACCGGGGTGGAGGACCGAACTAGTGGACGTTGAAAAGTCCTTGGATGAACTGTGGGTAGGAGTGAAAGGCTAATCAAACTGAGAGATAGCTCGTACTCCCCGAAATGCCTTTAGGGGCAGCCTTGGGGTCGAGTGTCATAGAGGTAGAGCTACTGATTGGACTAGGGGGCTTCACCGCCTACCAAATCCTGACAAACTCCGAATGCTATGACATATACCCAGGAGTGAGGCAGTGGGTGCTAAGGTCCATTGCCGAGAGGGAAATAACCCAGACCATCAGCTAAGGTCCCCAAATATATGCTAAGTTGATCTAACGAAGTCAGATTGCTTTGACAGCTAGGATGTTGGCTTGGAAGCAGCCATTCATTTAAAGAGTGCGTAACAGCTCACTAGTCGAGCGATCAGGCATGGATAATAATCGGGCATTAAGCATATTACCGAAGCTATGGATCTTCCCGAGCAATCGGGAGGGTTGTAGGGGAGCATTCCAGTGACAGCGAAGGTGTACCGTAAGGTATGCTGGAGTAACTGGAAAAGAAAATGTAGGCATAAGTAACGATAATCCCGGTGAGAAACCGGGACGCCGAAAGTCTAAGGTTTCCTGATCAACGTTAATCGGATCAGGGTTAGTCGGGTCCTAAGGTGTATCCGAAAGGAAAAATTGATGGACAACAGGTTAATATTCCTGTACTGACAAATACTGCGATGGGGCGACGAAGGAGTGAAAGGTCTGCGTACTGACGGAATAGTACGTTGAAGGGTGTAGGTATACATTTGGCAGGCAAATCCGCCAAATGTGCTGAAACCTGATAGTACCGTGAGTCTTCGGACAAACGGATAATGACCCTAATCAGACTTCCAAGAAAACCCCCTAAGCTTCAGGTATTTGCCACCCGTACCGCAAACCGACACAGGTAGACGAGGAGAGTATCCAAAGGCGCTCGAGTGATCCGTGGCTAAGGAACTAGGCAAATTAGTCCTGTAACTTTGGAATAAAGGACTCCCGCCGCAAGGTGGGACGCAGAGAAATGGCCCAGGCGACTGTTTAGCAAAAACACATGGCTATGCAAAATTTAATGATGACGTATATGGCCTGACACCTGCCCGGTGCTGGAAGGTTAAGAGGAGAGGTTAGTGCGGAGCAATCTGTACGAAGCTTTGAATTGAAGCCCCAGTAAACGGCGGCCGTAACTATAACGGTCCTAAGGTAGCGAAATTCCTTGTCGGGTAAGTTCCGACCTGCACGAATGGTGTAACGATCTGGGCACTGTCTCAGCCACGAGCTCGGTGAAATTGTAGTTCCGGTGAAGATGCCGGATACCCGCCACGGGACGGAAAGACCCCGTGAACCTTCACTATAACTTAACATTGACTCTGGATAAACAATGTGTAGGATAGGTGGGAGACTGCGAAGCGGTGGCGCTAGCCATCGTGGAGTCAACCTTGAAATACCACCCTTTGTTTATCTGGCGCCTAATCCCGATGACCATCGGGAGACAGTGTTTGGTGGGTAGTTTGACTGGGGTGGTCGCCTCCAAAAGCGTATCGGAGGCTTTCAAAGGTACCCTCAGCACGCTTGGTAACCGTGCGTAGAGCGCAATAGCATAAGGGTGCTTGACTGTGAGACTAACAAGTCGAGCAGGTAGGAAACTAGGATATAGTGATCCGGTGGTTCCGTATGGAAGGGCCATCGCTCAAAGGATAAAAGGTACTCCGGGGATAACAGGCTGATCACCGCCAAGAGCTCATATCGACGCGGTGGTTTGGCACCTCGATGTCGGCTCGTCACATCCTGGGGCTGAAGAAGGTCCCAAGGGTTCGGCTGTTCGCCGATTAAAGTGGCACGTGAGCTGGGTTCAGAACGTCGCGAGACAGTTCGGTCCCTATCTGTGGTGGGCGTTGGAAGTTTGAGGGCACCTGACTCTAGTACGAGAGGACCGAGTTGGACGTACCGCTAGTGTATCTGCTGTGGCGCCAGCTGCATCGCAGAGTAGCTATGTACGGATGAGATAAGTGCTGAAAGCATCTAAGTACGAAACTCAGCCCAAGATGAGACTTCCTTTAAGGGCCGTCGAAGACCACGACGTTGATAGGCTACAGGTGTAAAGACAGTAATGTCAAAGCCGAGTAGTACTAATTGCCCGTAGCTTTCTTCAGCATTGTCACTCCTGCTGTATTTTCTTTCAAAATATGTCATCTTTGCTGTGTACTGACGCTTCTCGTCAACACCAATGAAAAATATTTTGGTGACTTTAGCGGCGGGGTCCACCTCTTCCCATTCCGAACAGAGTAGTTAAGCCCGCCAGCGCAGATGGTACTGCAATTCCTGCGGGAGAGTATGTCGTCGCCGAATTTTATTGATCCCCTCCGACTACTCGGGGGGGATTTTTTTTACTTTTGACCCCTCTTTTATCCCACTTGCATGTCTTTTAACCCAACGAAATATCTTTTACTCCTCCTCCCCTTCTTCCATATCCTCCAAACTCATGCGTTCATCCGGGATACCATCCCTGCCAAACCGGATTCCTCCCGGGTTCTCTTCTTTACTCCTGCTATAAATCAAACCGAATCCATTGATTTTAGAACAGCAGATACTTCCATTAACCATTTCCAAAGATATGATCCCCTCCTTGGAAAATACCCGTTTCATGCCACCACAGGAAATATCGGACATGCCGCTCAATCTTTGCTGCTCAAAGAGCCCATGATGTCTGGGTTTCAATTCGATCCGAATCCATTTCGCCACTGGATCTATCAAGATGACGACATTCGTTATTACAAACATTTTAAAACTTTCAGCCAATTGTCCTATTTCCAGGGACCAAAACGAGAACAACTATTTCAAGCGCTTTTCAGTAGAAAAATTTTCAGAAGCCTCACCATTGGATTTGATTTCCGGGTGATGAGCGCACCCGGTGCATACCTCCGCCACAAAGCAAATAATATCAACTTCGCTGCTACCACACACTATTTTACACGAAATAACCGGTATGGTGTGCTGTTCCACTTTCGCTATAACCGGCTCATCTCTCAGGAAAATGGAGGAATCAAGTTTGACAGCCTCTTCGATCAAAACATCGAGAAAAACCGACAAACCATTCCGGTTAACCTGAATAAGGCTAAAAACAGAACACGTGAAAATGGGCTATTCCTCAAACACCTGTTCCGCCTCTCCTCCCACCCTTCGAATGATACAGCAAGACGGATATTCAGCGCAGGAACCATTTCCCTGACATCGAGATATGTACGCAATATCCGCAATTATGTTGACCATGAACCAGCATCGGGATTCTATCCCCTCATCTACTACGATTCTGTCAGGACTTTTGACTCTCTACGGCAAGAAACCATCGAAAATACACTTGCCTGGTCAAATGAAACAAGATCGGGTATACTGGGTCTCACCTGCGGCATTACACAAACATTTATCAGCGTGACGGGCATGTACGAAGATTTCCAGATCAACCAGTACACGCCTTTTGCATCCCTGAACATGAAGCCTTTCCGGAAACTTACCCTGGCCGCCAACGGACGCCTCGTCCTGGGTGATTACAACGATCAGGATTTTGATGTTGGTGGGAAAATTAGCTATTCGTTGGTATTCGGAAAAAGAAATTTTGGGGTGATCGAAATAAGCGCTCAAATCGGGCAATCCATGCCAAATTACTATTTCAGTCATTACCACTCCAATCACTTTCAATGGGATACAAACCTGGAAAAGATATCCTGGTTTACCTCTTCCCTTCGCTACGCTTTCAAAAACCTGCTCTTTTCAGCCCATTTTCAGAGTTATGAGAATTTCACACACCTGGGCCCGGCAGCTACCCCGGAACAACTGCTTCAAACAGTCAATTATTTTCAGATCAGCCTTAGAAAACCATTCACCTTCTGGAAGGTAACCATCGACAATGAACTATTCTGGCAAACCGTTGAAGGTACTAACAGGATCCATTTGCCAGACTTTGGAGCCAGGGTTTCCCTTTTCGGTACGTTTGAAGTTTTTAAAAAAGCCGCAACAATCCAGCCCGGATTTGACCTGTACTACAACACCGGTTATGATGGAAATGCTTACATGCCAGCCCTTCGCGACTTCTACCTGCAATATAAAAAGAAAACAGGGAACTATCCTTACGCTGACGTTTTCATCAACCTGAAACTTAAACGGGCCCGGTTTTTTGTGGCATACACCCACTTCAACAGCAGTTTCAGCGGCAGGGACTATTATATGGTACCCCATTATCCCATGCCTGATGCAGCCTTCAGGTTTGGTATATCCTGGATATTTTTAGACTGACAACCTGATGGAAATAGCATTAACAATTCTGGTGATCGGATTGCTGGTTTTTCTGGCCCATGGATTAACAGCGCTTTTTACCAAAACCCAGATCCCGGACGTACTCATCCTGTTTGGCATTGGGCTGGTACTGGGCCCCATCACCCACCTCCTGGCGCCGGAAGTTTTCGGTAAAGTGGGTCCGGTCTTTACCACGATCACCCTGGTGATCATCCTTTTTGAAAGCGGCCTCGGACTGGATATCCGGAGCTTGCTCACCTCCCTGAAGGGCGCCTTACTGATTTCTTTCCTCTTTTTCATTGTCACAACACTTATTGTAGCCGGGATTGCCTGGGCGCTCACCGGATTGAATCTTTTTACCAGCCTGATGCTCGGTTGCATTTTGGGAGGCACTTCGTCAGCCGTGGTTATTCCCATCGTACAGCAGCTGAAACCTGGCGCCACGACATCCAATATCCTGATTATCGAATCAGCGCTGACCGATGTTTTCTGCATTATTTTTACCCTGGGCCTACTCGAAGCCGTTAAAATCGGTGAATTTGAATTAGCATCATTATCGATAAAGCTCAGCGCTTCGTTCCTCGTGGCATTACTTATTGGGTTAGCCGGAGGTGTCTTCTGGTCGATGTTGCTTAACCGGATCCGGCATTTACAAAACTCCATTTTTACAACCCCGGCATTTGTCTTTATCTTATTTGGAGTTGCAGAGATTCTTGGATTCAGCGGAGCCATCGCGTCCCTTGCATTCGGGTTCACCCTTTCGAATACAGAGACCAAAGGATTCCGGTTCTTACAAAAATATATCAGGAAAGAGCCCATATCACTGAGTCCCACGGAAAAAGCGATCTTTTCAGAGGTTGTATTCCTGCTGAAGACCTTCTTTTTCATTTACATCGGCATGAGCATGCAGTTCAAGGATATGTGGCTCCTGTTCATTGGGTTGGTCATGACGCTGGCAATATTTTTTATGCGGCCATTCTTCGTCCGGTTGCTGGCTTCCCGGCAACAGACCCAGCGTGATCTGACCATCGAATCGGTACTGATACCCAAGGGACTTGCCGCTGCAGTACTGGCCACGGTGCCACTACAAGCGGGCATCGCAGGCGGTGAGACTATCCAAAACATCACTTACTCAGTGGTGCTGATCAGCATCGTCGTCGCATCCATCCTTGTTTTGTTGATCGAACGAACACCGGTAAAGAAACTTTACTTTTCTCTTTTTAAAAAACATGCTATTCCCACCTGATAGCCATGGAGGAACATTCAACACCAGGTCATTCCAGATATTTGATAGAATGTCAATCATCCGGAAGATCAGGGAAATTAATATCAATCCCGCTTGCCCTTCTTCAATAGTTGAATTTCATTAATTAATTCATCGATCATCCGCTGCTGGAGTTCATTTTGTTTTGAAAGTTCCTGAACTGCTTTAACCAACGGCACAACAAAATCGGAATAAGCAAGGCTGTAATAATCGTGCTCATTAGCAGGGCGGTGCAATCCGCTGAACTCATAACCTACCTTTTTTGCAGCGTTTTCTACTTCCTGGGCGATGAACCCGGTATAAGTGCTATTCTCCTTATCGGAAATAGCTTTTGAGATGAGATGTTCGACCTTTTGGTCAGTTTTACTGCCAATATGCTCACGAAGTTTATTAATATCCCAGTGGAATGACACAGGACGCAATTCGTTGATGAAAGAAAGTCCCGGGATATTTTCACTTACCTCCCGTTTGAATCTTCCATCGGAGGTATTGTGCCATGCGGAGTGGCCGCCTATCCATGATACAGCCGTATTGCCTATGTACACACTATGATCGCTCACGCCAACAGCATCATAACCAAAAACACTACAATTGGTAAAATTATTTGCAGCATTTGATGTACCAAATCCGACAGCAGTATTCATTGACCCTGTGGTGTTATTGTACAACGCAGATCCTCCAACAGCTGTGTTGTAGAAACCTGTTGTACTGTTCACAAGGGTAGCTGATCCAATGGCTGTGTTTGAAAAGCCTTCAGTATTGAAATAGAGGGAATATGACCCTACACCGGTATTTGCAGCGCCCGTTGTGGTTCTCTTAAGCGCACAAGCTCCGACTGCCGTGGAATGGTCACTTCCGCCGCCGGTATAAGAATACATGGCTGAATCTCCTACTGCAACAATATTTGTCCCGGCAACATTATTTTTCGCTGCATTTGCACCAATTGCTATATTTCCAGATCCACCGGCGTTTGAATACAAGGCATGATATCCAATGGCCAGGTTGCTAAATCCCCTGGTATTACTAAACAAGGATTTAGAGCCAATGGCCAGATTGTATTTGGCATCATTCGGGTAGGTTATTGCTGTGCCATTGTTCATGAGCGCTGAGTCTCCAATAGCAATAAGACAATTTCTATTGAGATTTCTATATAAAGATGAAACCCCAATTGCAATATTGGAATTTCCTGAGGTATTTGAGTTTAGAGATAAAACACCCATTGCAATATTTGAATACCCTGAAGTATTTGAGTATAAGGAGCGTCTTCCGATACTGATATTCCCTTCTGCCGTATTCATAAAAAGCGCTTCCCGTCCGATGGCAATATTTTGGCTGGAAGATATGTTAGAATAGAGTGAGCGGGAACCAATGGCCACATTTTCTATCCCAGAGGTATTCGACATCAATGACTGTTCCCCCAATGCAGTATTCCTGCTCCCAGTAGTATTACTGCGCAGCGCATAAAATCCCATGGCAACATTTGACTGTCCGTTTGTATTGGAGTACATGGACTCAAATCCCATTGCCGAATTATATCCTCCTGAATTGTTTGACCTGAGGGAGCTATGCCCCACAGCTACATTATTGATTCCTGTATTGTTGGCGAAAAGGGATTGATATCCGGAAGCTGTATTTCCTGAACCGGATGTGTTTGTGTAGAGTGCCTTATACCCTGTGGCGTTGTTTTCTGAACCGGAAGTGTTTGAATAGAGTGCTTGATATCCTGTGGCATTATTTTCTGATCCGGTTGTATTGGAATATAGTGACTGACGACCGATCGCTATATTGAAATCGCCTTCTGTGTTAGATAAAAGCGCTTCTGAGCCAAAAGCCGAGTTTGCTAATCCATCTGTATTGAAAACCAGGGTACGGTATCCAATCGCTGTATTGTTGTTACCTGTTGTATTGAAGTTCAATGCCGTAAATCCGATTGCTGTATTATTTGATCCTTCTGTATTATAATAAAGAGACTGGAACCCCACGGCAGTATTCATTAATCCGGTTGTATTGGAGTTCAGGGAGAGAAATCCCACAGCCGTATTTCGGTCACCCGAAGTATTGGAGTAACCTGCAAGCGTTCCGACGAAAACATTTCGATTGAGGCTCAGGTCATCGTTTGCTCCGGCGCCTTCTCCGAGAAATACCGACTGGCCTGTTCCCATTTGCCAAATATGGCCGACAACATGCAGTTTTGCCTCGGGATTTGTTGTTCCAATGCCCACATTTCCTGAAACATTTGAGTACATGTTAGTTCCGTTGATCGTCCAGTCCCCGTCGCTGATATTGGTAGGGTTTGTCCAGGAAGCATTTCCAAGGGCATCAGCAATGAGGATTCTGCCGGCTGCCTGAGTCCCATCTGAGAGACGCAGGTTTCCATTGACATGTAAGCGGGCGGTTGGATCCATGGTACCAACCCCGACATTTCCCATGTTGTTGATAAACAGCCGGGTTGCAGAGTTAGTGATAAGCGCTAAGGCATTACTGACCGGGCTGCTCAAACCGGTAACCTCAAAGCCATTCCCAAAGCGGTAGGTTGGATTGGCATAATCTCCATAAGGTGCCAGAAAAGTGCCTGCTTCAATGTTTCCTGTCACAGAAAGCATTTGCCCCGGGAAAGCTGTCCCGATACCGACATTCCCATTTTGACTGACTGTCAGGCGATCTATTCCATTTGTCCGGAAAGATAAGTCCTGGTATCCATTTATGGAGAAAGTATTGAAGGTGCTCTGATCATCGAACACAAGATTCAGGGTGTTGAGGGTAGAGCCTCCTATTCTAACATTTCCGCCAGTCACATGGAGTTTATCCTGGGGGCTGAATGTTCCGATCCCTACATTATCGCTGGAATTGGTAAGCCAGGTTGAGCCCCCCCCCCTGCTCCAGAGTTCTGAGCCTGATTGAAACTCCTCCCATGCTCCCAAGCGATGAAAAAAGAACTTATGCAGGTCCGTATCGTACACGAGCAGGCCTGTTGAAGGAGATGGAATCGATTGCCGCTGGAGGGTTGTCATTCTGGGGATTAATAAACCCCTGGATGAAGATTTGATGTCCAGCATAGCTGAGCCATCCGGTAGGCTGCCGTCGGTGGTGATAGCCATTTGGCAATAACCCATGGTCACCATGCAAGCCAAAATTGGAATGAAAAAAATCTTTGCTCTCATGATTATTTATTTTCAAGGTTTTGAATTCTTTGTTTGAGTTCTTCAATGATCAGCTGTTGTTCCTGCACCGCTTTGATCAATGGGACAACGAACTCAGCATACCGAAAGCCGAATGGGGTTCCGGATATAATACTCAACCTGAAAGCCACAGGCTGATTGGTGTAAAGGTTTCCCGAAGCGTCCCTGACAACAGTCTGGTACTTTACGCCCGGTGTTTGCGCCACAGAATTCATTATCCAGATGAACAAGATGGCAAAGAATACTGACATTTTTTTCATGATGATGCTTATTGGTTATGATTGATTTTGCTGGTTCTTACAGTGAAAAAAATAGAGAACCAAAAGTACAATGCGGTCGTACTGAAGCAATCATAAGTATATAAGACATCCTTACTTATCAGATAGGAGAATAGTAGGACATCAGATGCCCCGCATAAACTCCACCAGGTCGGTATCAGAAGAGATGTTCATCTTCTTGCGGAGGCGCTGCCGTCCTTTGTTGATCCCTGCAATGGAGATATTGAGAAGGTTAGCTATTTCTTTGGTACTGAGGTTCAGGCGAAGGTAAGCACAGAGCTTCAGGTCATATTGGGTGAGGTCCGGACATGCTTTTTCGAGCTTTGAGAAGAATCCGGGATGGACTTCCTGGAAGTGGAGCTTGATCTGTTCCCATCCCTGGTCGGAGTCAAGATTATCGTGAACCATCTTCCGGAGATTATCAATCTCCTGGTTCAGGTCATTCGGTTTGATATTCCGGATCTTTTCAAGTTCAAGATTGATCTGCGATAACGTCTCATTTTTCTGAAGCATCTGAAACATGAGTGTGGATAATTCCCTGCTTTTGTATTCGAGTTTTTCAAGCTGAAGTCGGTTCAGTTCCTGTTCGGCAAAGATCCGTTCTTCCAATCGCTCCTGTTCCACTGCCTTTGTTTTCCCGGATATCTCCTTGAGTTTTTTCTCATGATCAAGTAAAACAATGTTCTGGCTGAGCAGCTTACTTTTCATCTTTAAGGAGTAGAATAGCAAAAACATACTGACAATCAATGCAATCACAAGTAAAGAAAGCATGAAGATGGCAGTATTCTTGGCTTTGTTCTTCTCTTCCTTGAGTTGCAGTTCCTGTTTGAGGATCTTGTTTTCCTGTTCTTTTCTTTCGGTCTCAAACCTGGTTTGCACTTCGTTGATATTCTTAATATTCGATTCGTTCAGGATTGAATCCTTCAGGACGGTATAGCTTTTCAGCTGCTCCAGGGATTTTCGATAATCACCATTTTGCTCGAAAATTTCAGCCAGGATCAGTGCATTATCAGCGAGAAACGGCTTTAATTTCATGCTTTTGGCCAGCTCATTACTCCTGGTCAGATAATGGATTGCCTCCTTAAACCTTTTCTGCTTCCCGTAGGCAGCTCCGATGGATTGATAGACCTGTACCAGTCCCCGATGATCATTGATCTTTTCCTTGATCTTAGCTGCTTTCAGATAATAGGTAACCGCTTTGGAAAAGGTCTGCATCTCTTCATATACAACCCCGATATTGTGCAGTTGGTTGGATTGCCAGTCGAGTGCTCCGGTCTCTTCGCTTATTTTCAGCGCTTTTGTGTAATAATCGAGGGCTTGGGGATACTGTTTCTTGATCTTGCTGATGATCGCCAGGTTGTTATAGGAGGCGGAAAGTCCATCCTGATCATTATTTTGTTCACGGATTTCAAGAGATCGCCGGTAATATTCGGCAGCCCGATCATAATTTCCGATCTTCTTGTAGACTGTTCCTATATGATCCAATGTCTTGGCCTGGTTCTTTAGATTTCCTTTTTCTTCCTGCAGTTCCAGCGCTTTCTGGTAGGCGGTGATGGCCTCCAGGTAATTTCCTGTCTGCAGATTGATGTACCCAAGGTTCAGGTAGATGGCGGATTTGGATCCTTGAGCCCCAGGCTGATCTGTCCACCTGAGCGCTTCCTGCAGATATTCTTTGGCTTTCTCAAAATGTCCAAGATCCCGAAGTCTGGAAGCAATTTTGTTGTTTATCTCAGCCTTTATGGAATCATTTGCCACAATCAGTTCCTTTTCAAGGCTGTCAATGATAAGCAAATCTCGATGGTTCTGTGACCCTGCTCCATTACATACAACCGACAGGAGGAAAAAGGCCATGGGGATAACCAACCTGATCTCAGGCAGATGGAAAGAATGGGTCACATGATAAAGCAGGAAGTTCACAAGACCGAACGATTTTTGACGAAAATACAAAAAGATCTTACTCCACCAGCATGTCTATGTGGTCATTAGCAGAAAATCTTTTGGGTTACTGAGGAGACATGGATCAAACAAGCTAGTTGACTATTTCCCTTTGCTTTTTGATCTCCTCATAGGCTGCGTTTATCTTTTGGAACTTTTCTGTTGCAGCTTTCCGGATATCTTCGCCCAGGTGGGCTACTTTATCGGGATGGTGCTGAACGGCGAGGCGGCGATAAGATTTTTTGATCTCGTCATCGGTAGCACTGGATATGACTTCCAGTATTTCGTAGGAAGAATGGAGATCCTTGATGAACATGGCCCGGATAGAGCGATATTCTTCCCTTGGGATGCCCAGATTTTCTGATATCCGTTCAATGGTTTCCACTTCCTTTGGATGGTAGCGACTATCTGCCTGTGATATACCAAAGAGGAAATGGATCAATTGAAGACGTGAGGGGTATTCCATGAAATTTCTGATCTGGGCACAAACATCCTGGATCTGGTAATCCTGCTTCAGCACCTCACGCAATAAAAGGAGTTGTTGTGTTGCTTCATCAACACCAAACTGTCTGATCAGAAAATCTCTCACATAATCCAGTTCCGATTTCAGTACCTTTCCATCTGCTTTCATAACGGCGGCCGAGAGGATCAGCAAGCTAACATGAAAGTCGCCCCGTTGGGTAGTCTGGAGCCCTTCTTTTGAAAAGCTTACACCGTCAAACATCGAACCCAGTGCAAATCCCAAAATGGCGCCAATGGGGCCGCCAAAGGCCCACCCGAGCCCACCGCCGATCCATTTTCCAAGTCGTATTTTCACCTCTTTTTGATTTGATTTTTTCTTTTTGAACAGGCTGGTAATCACGAACACTGCAATGGCAAGGACAAGCAGTGTTCCGATGATGCCGATGATATCCATGTTATCCGATTTTCTCGCTTAGCGGGACATTGAATTCTTCAACCATCCGGATGCCAAGCTTCTCGAGGTTTTCGAGCACCGGTTGATAGATTCCTCTGATAACAGGAATGTGAACTCCTTTTTCAGCTATTTCGCCTTTCAGGATCATCTCCACTCCGATGGCTGCGGGTAAGGCGACCGTTCTTGCAACAGATGTATCATCATCGGGATCTCCGAAATCAAGCATGGTCGAGCGGATCAACTCCTTTTTACCATCGGGATATGTTGCCAGGAAAAGGTGCATCATGGCGACCATATCACGTTCTCCGGGTGCAATCATCATGCGGGAGATCATCAGGTCGGAGGTGATCTCGAAGGGGGTATCTTCTTTCCGGTTCATGGGTTCATTGCTGAATAAACCCAGCCATTCCATGGCGTTCAGCGCATGGGCATGAACATCCAGGTGAAGGAAAGAAGCCGTTTTTTTTCTGATATCAGATGGGTTGTTACTACCGATCAATCTACCCACAAAACCGGCGTAAGAAAGTCCGGTAAAATCCTGTTTTTGTCCGGATACCAGTTGGCAGGCTTTGATGGCATCCAGTGATTCGCACCATCCCGGATACCGGAATGTACCGCGGTACATGGTGTTTACCTCCCTGACCCCGTAAATCTCGATATACTGCATGGAATCGCGGTTAGGATAAATCTCCAGCTCCCCTACCCCGCTGAAATTGGTGACCAGGGGGTTCTTGAAGAGATCGGTGGTAGGGATATCTGTGATCTTGCCCTGGCGAAGATATTTCGCATCGTTATTGCTGGCCATGACGACGCCCTTGGGGCTCCAGGAGAATTTGTACCGGAAGGGATTATCGGCACATTCAGGCGCAGGAAGTGCACCGCACAGGGAATAGAATTCATGTATCTTACCTTCTTTGCTGTGGACATGATCGATGATCCGCATGGCGGACATGTGATCAATCCCGGGATCGAGCCCGATCTCATTGAGGATGATGATCCCCCGCTGTCTTGCTTTCTGATCCAGGGCACGCATCTCGGGCTTGACATAGGATGTGGTCACCATATTTTTTCCCTTCTCCAGGCATATCTCAGCAACCATGACGTGAAAAGTATATGGCAGTAAGCTCACCACGAGGTCATGGGAGTCGATCATCCCTGCAAGGCTATTTTTATCATCGGCCTCCCAGAAAATGACTTTTCCGGCAGGATGGCCGTCAACCATTTGTTGCGCCCGGTCAGGGGTATTGGAAGCAATGGTCAGGGAATAACCCTTCCCCAGAAGATATTTAACCATGGGAGGAACAACGAGTCCGGCGCCAAGAATCAGGATATTTTTACTCATCATTTCAATTTTTTCAGGCTGCGAAATTAGCAGGTTTTATCTTTGGTTGTATGGGATCAGGGTATTAACTTCGCGGATCAAAGCAAATGAGCGGGATGAATGCCGGCTAAAGGTCGAATAAAGGCTTTTCGGGTGGAAGTCAAGGATTGGCGTTGAAAAAAAAACTTCCGAAATTTGCTGTTGATAGAATATTTTTAATTTTGCGGCTGTTGATCAACCATCTGGATTATTACCAAACAAAGAAAGACTTAAAATGGAAGAACTCGAGAACCATGACAGGGACCACAGCGAAATCCACTCTGTATCTGTCAGGGCAGGAAAAAGAACCTACTTTTTTGATGTCAAAGCCACGATCTCTGAAGAGTATTATCTAACCATCACCGAAAGCAAGCGGAAGTTCAGCAATGAACAGGGAAAATTCTTCTATGAAAAGCACAAGATCTTTTTATATAAGGAAGATTTTGAAAAGTTTGCCAATGGTCTGAAAGAAGCCATTGCTTACATCGAAGCCAACCAGAAAGGAGGAATCACAGAGCGCAGACCGCATATTCCGAAATCCAGGGAAAGCAGCTCTGTAACATTTGAAGATCTGGGGGCTGAAGCTGTTCCTCCACCAGATGAGGATTAGTCCATCGCATTGTTTCTCAACTGAGCATTGATGTTCTGATCATAACGTCAGAAGCGATGCTGATATGGTTACCCGTAATAATTCGAGCGTATTTATTTGGGAAAATCCAATTTGTTGATAAGTATGGATATTTTCATCATCCCGAAAAATGCAGGAAAATGATACCTTTGCCGGTGAAAATAAAGGCGTGAAAGGGTAAGTCATCTCATGGCAAAAGTTATTTCAGTTACCAATCAAAAAGGGGGTGTTGGAAAAACCACCACCACGATCAACCTTGGAGCAGGACTGGCTGTCCTGGAGAAAAAAACACTGGTCATTGATGCCGACCCACAGGCCAATGCCACCTCGGGTCTGGGTCATGATCCAAAAAATATCAAGACGAGCATCTATGAGTGTATCATGGATGATATCGACCCTACCCACATCGTCCTGGAGACCACCACACCCAATCTCGACCTGATCCCTGCCCATATTGATCTGGTCGGTGCGGAGATTGAGATGATCAACATGCCCAACAGGGAAAAGATGCTGAAGAAAGTCATTGAAAAGATCAGGCATTTATACGACTACATCATCATCGATTGTTCTCCTTCGCTTGGACTTGTTACGGTGAACGCGCTCACAGCCTCCGATTCGGTGATCATTCCGGTGCAGTGTGAATATTTTGCACTGGAAGGCCTCGGTAAACTCCTGAACACCATCAAGATTGTTCAATCACGCCTGAATCCTTCCCTGGATATCGAAGGCATTTTGCTGACGATGTACGATTCACGGTTAAACCTGGCAAACCAGGTTGTGGATGAGGTGAAAACACATTTTCAACAGATGGTATTCAAGACAATCATCAACCGGAACACCCGGTTGAGCGAAGCGCCCAGTTTTGGGCAAACCATCATCATGCATGATGTCAGCAGCACCGGCGCCATCAACTACCTGAACCTCGCCAGAGAGATCCTGCAAAAACATCTTGCCATTCAAAAGGCCGGGGATAATAACCAGATTCCAGCAGCGCATGACAACGAATAAAAAGAAAGCCCTTGGCAGGGGGTTGAGTGCCATTTTAGCCAGTCCGGATACAGACATTACCTCCCGTGATATTTCAGGGGATTTTGTGGCCGGCGCCGTGGCCAATATTCCTCTGGACAAAATCGAGCCGAACCCATTCCAGCCACGGGAAGGGTTTGACATGGAACCCCTCAAAGAACTTGCCCAGTCAATCATCAGCCAGGGAATTATTCAACCCCTAACGGTCAGGAAACTGGGCTATGACAAGTACCAGATCATTGCCGGTGAACGTCGCTTCAAGGCTGCGAAAATTGCAGGCCTCGCATCGGTTCCCTGTTTTATCCGGGTTGCCAATGATGAGGAGATGCTGGAGATGGCCCTTATCGAAAACATTCACCGGGAAAACCTCAACCCGCTGGATATTGCTATCAGCCTGCAGCGCCTGATAGATGAATGCAACCTTCGTCATGAGGAGGTCAGCGAAAAGATCGGAAAAGAACGTTCCACTGTCACCAATTACCTCCGGCTTCTTAAGCTCCCGGCCGAAATTCAGGCTGCTATCCGGGATCAGAAAATCACCATGGGACATGCCCGTGCCCTTATCAACATTGAAGACGCAACATCCCAGCTCGGTTTGCTGGATACCATCTTTAGGAAAAAACTCTCGGTCAGGCAGGTGGAAGAATTGGTCAGACAACTGAAAGACTATTCTCCCCTTCCCAAACGGATCATCCAGAGACATCTCCCGGAAAGTGCAGCGTTGCAGCAAACACAGCTCAGGGAGAAGTATCGCACCGACATAGAAATACGCATCTCACGCAAAGGAAAAGGGAGCATTGTTTTCCCGTTTCAATCAGAAGAAGAGCTGGATCAGTTGATCAACAACCTGAACAGGTAAGACCGCACCGCTTCACGTTTATCTCAAACACATAATGGATCAGGAAACCAACACCCTTCATTTTCATCAAAAAGGATATTGGTTTATTTTTACCTTACTCCTGACCGGTTTCCTGCTCCTCTTCCACAACACTTCTGCCCAAAAGAAAGAGAAATACGACAGCCTGTTCATTGCAAAACACTCTCCCACACGAGCAACAGTGATGTCGGCGCTTTGCCCGGGGCTGGGACAGATATATAACAAGAAATACTGGAAACCCCCCATCATATATGCCGGATTTGGCGTTCTGACCTATTTCGCCATCACCAATACACAGGAATACCAGAAATTCAGAGGAGCATATAATTGCAAGATCAACAATGACTCTACCAGTAAATATTTTGAACTGGCGAGTAAATATGAAGAAAAATCTCTTTTAAGCGCCAGGGAATACTACCGCAGAAATCTGGAGGTCACCTATTTGTTATGCGCCGTTTTATATGTTTTGAATATCGTAGATGCTTCAGTGGATGCGCATCTGCTTACATTTGATGTCAGTGACAAGCTGGCTATCCGGATTGACCCGATCATTCCCCAGGTTAATCCGGTTATGCAGCCAGGAAATGCCGGATTAAGAGTCTCATTTAATTTTTAAACCCGATGAAGATCGCACTCATAGGATATGGAAAGATGGGCACGGAGATGGAACGAATGGCCATCAAGAAGAAACACGAGATCTCGGCCATTATAGACTCCGAGGAGGACTGGGAAAAATCGCGGGATGCACTCGCCAGCGCCGATGTGGCCATTGAGTTTTCGACGCCTGAAACCGCGCAGGCCAATATACTCCGTTGCTTTGATCTGAATATTCCCGTCGTTTCAGGAACAACAGGCTGGCAAAAAGAGCTCGAAAATGTGCGGAAAATCTGCCTGGAACGCAACCAGGCGCTATTCTTCTCCACCAACTTCAGCATCGGGGTGAACGTCTTCTTCGAAGTCAATAAATTGCTGGCACAACTGATGTCAAAGTATCCCGAATATGAAATCTCGATAGAAGAAATTCATCACATCCAGAAGCTCGATACTCCCAGTGGAACGGCCATAAAACTGGCTGATGACATCATTCAGAACATCGGGCGGAAAGAGAAATGGGTTAAAGCCGCTACTGGGAATCCGGAAGAGGTGCCTGTTAAATCTGTGCGAACGGAAGATGTTACCGGCACCCATTCTGTATCCTACGAATCAGCCGTTGATATCATCGAAATCCGGCACACCGCCAAAAACAGGATGGGTTTCGTGCTGGGGGCATTATCAGCAGCCGAATGGATCATTGGCAGGAAAGGATTTTTCGGTATGAAGGATATGTTATAGGCAATTTCACAATCTTTAACAGTTGAAATATAACTTCAGCAAATTAATCACGTTTGAATAGCTAAAATTCATACTATGAGCATCTATCTCATTCTCATGATCGTTTTTTCCATTGCCACCCTGGTCGGATTATGGAAAATCTTTGAAAAGGCAGGAAAACCGGGTTGGACGGTTCTGGTACCTTTTTATAATCTGTATATCTGGCTGAAGATCATTCGTAAACCGATATGGTGGTACATTTTCCTGTTGATCCCTTTCATCAACGTATTCATGATCCTGCTGATGATCGTGGAGTTGGTCAAATGCTTCAAAAAATACGGTCTGGGTGCCCAGGCATTGGGCGCGGTGTTTCCCTTCGCCTACCTCCCATACCTTGGATTCAGCAAGGAAGAGACTTATCTGGATCCCCTGAAACGGCCGGTAATAAAAAAGTCAGCCTTAAGAGAGTGGGTGGATGCCATCATTTTTGCCGTTATTGCAGCCTCGATCATCAGGATATTCCTGATCGAAGCTTACACAATCCCGACCTCATCCATGGAAAAGTCTCTGCTTGTCGGGGATTATCTGTTTGTGAGCAAGATCAGCTTCGGCCCCAAAGTGCCCAACACCCCCCTCTCCTTTCCTTTTGTGCACCATACACTTCCGCTAACCAAAGAGACTAAATCCTATGTCGAGTGGATCAAGCTGCCTTATAACCGTTTTCCAGGGTTGTCAAAAATCAAGAACATGGATGTGGTTGTTTTCAACTATCCTGATGGAGACACCTTGTGTACAGCTTTCCAGAGCAATGCGTCTTATTACGCACTGATCAAACAGTTCGGCAGAGACGCCGTTTGGAATAACCCGAGCTATTTCGGGAATGTCATCGCCCGGCCGGTCGACAAGCGGGAAAACTTCATCAAAAGATGTATCGGCATCCCCGGAGATACGATCGTGATCCGCGATCAGGTGGTGCTGATCAACGGACAAGAAGAAAAAAACCCAGGCAGTAAGGAATATAAATACCTGGTTCGTACCGATGGAAGCACCATCAACAAGAACAAACTGGATAAGTTGAATGTTACAGAATATGGGTTGGTCGACAATATGGGCACCTATGAGATGACCCTGACCGATCAGGCTGCTGAAGCCATCAAGAGTTACGCCAATATACGGCAGATTGAACGACTCCACCAACCTGCCAACGCATGGGATCCCAATATTTTTCCTTTCGACTCGGCTTATCATTGGAACGTTGATAATTATGGCCCCATTGTCATACCAAAGAAAGGGGTAACGGTTCCCATCAACCTCCAAAACCTGTGTCTTTACAAACGGATCATTGATGTGTTTGAAGAAAACGACCTGGCGGTGAATGATGGAAAGATCTTCATCAATGGGAAAGAGAGCAATTCCTATACATTCAAGATGGATTATTACTGGATGATGGGTGATAACCGGCACAACTCAGCCGACTCCCGGTTCTGGGGTTTCGTTCCGGAAGACCACGTGGTTGGGAAGGCGGTATTTGTTTGGCTTTCTCTGGATCCCAACAAGTCCATTTTCAGCGGAAAGATCAGGTTTAACAAGATATTCCGGCTAATCAAATAAATCGTAATTTTGCAGACAGTCAGACATTTTCCAATTCATTAACAAGTACAAAATCATGAAAAGATTATTTTTATTTCTGGTGCCGGTCATGGCATTTTTCCTGCAGGCATCTGCCTTTGCCGCACCACCAAAGCCTTTTGAAGGGGTTATCACGTACAAGATATCCTATCCTGGACTTGACCTGCCGGCAGAACAACAGGGGATGCTCCCAAAACTTCTGATTGTCAAGATAAAAGGGACAAAATCAAGATCTGAGATAAATACCCCTATGGGCGACCAGATCGAGATCACGGATTATGTTGCCAAAACCAAAGTTGGTCTTATAGACGTCATGGGACAAAAATACGCCGTTAAAACTAACAAGGAAGCGATTGAAAAGGAGATGAAGGAACAGGGTACCGCAACGGTGCAGCTAACAAATGAAACCAAGGAAATTGCGGGATACGTCTGTAAAAAAGCCCTCATCAACATTAATGAAGACGGGGTCGAATCGACCATGACAGTGTATTACACCTCAGAGATCGGAAATAAAGAGGCCAACTTCGACAACGCCTATTTCAAAGATATTGATGGTGCACTGCTGGAGTTCCAGATGAAGTCCCCGCAATTCGCCATGGAATTCACTGCTACAACGGTTGAGAAAAAAACCATTTCCTCCAATGAATTTGTAATCCCGGAGGGTTACAAGATCACAACAGAAGAAGAGCTGAAGGAGTTATTCGGCGGAATGGGTGAAGAATAAATAACATTTCATGCCGAAGCCAACCAACCAGTTAAAGGAAAAGAGCCCTGAACAGGTTGTTGAACCTGTAAAGAAAAAATCCAGGAAAAAGCAAACCCCTGAGAATAAGCAAAAACGGGGCAGGCGGCTATATGTGATTGCCGGCCTGTTTCTGATTCTTTTCAGCCTGTTTCTGTCGCTCTCGATCATTTCCTATTTTTTTAACTGGCGACAGGACGACAGTTTCAACACTTTGCTTTTCAACAATTTTTCCTTTTCAGGTTTGTTTGATGGCGAAATAGACGTAGGCAACTGGATGGGAAAACTGGGTTCCCTGCTGGCATACCTTTTCATCCGGCAGGCCTTTGGAGTCTCCGGATTCCTTATTGTCCTGCTTCTCTTTTTGGCTGGATTCAGGCTATTCTTCAAGAGATGGTTGTTCAGTTTCCCCAAAACTGCCGGGTATAGCCTGTTCGGACTGGTCTGGTTGTCGTTGTTCTTCGGATTCATCCTTCCATCCAATGATCTGCTTTCAGGTATCGTTGGTAATCGGTTGAATTTCTGGCTGGATAATTTCATTGGCAAGATCGGCACCGGACTGGTCGTCTTTTTCACCGGACTTAGCTTTCTGATCGTTGTTTTCAATCTTTCTTTTGACTGGAAAAAACGGGAAAAAGTTCAAGTTCAAGATCAAGTTCCAGTTCAAGATGAAGAGTTGGATAATCTATCTGAACCGGAACCGGAACTTGAACCTGAACTTGAACCTGAACTTGAACCGGAGCTTGAAATCGTCACATCTCCGGAGACTGTGGTTGAAAAAACGCCATTACCCGATCCCGAACCTCCGGTTGAACACCATACAGTCGATGAACCGTATGATCCGACACTTGATCTGAGAGGTTACAAATTTCCACCGCTCTCCCTGCTGAATGACTACAGCAAAGAGCCGCTCAACATCAACAAAGAGGAGTTGGAGGCCAATAAGCAGCGGATCATTGAGACACTTAAGCATTATTCCATTGGTATCCAGAAATTCAAAGCCACTGTCGGCCCAACGGTAACGCTCTATGAAATTGTTCCGGAGTCGGGGATCAGGATATCCAAGATCAAGAACCTTGAGGACGATATTGCGCTGAGCCTGTCGGCCATTGGGATCCGGATCATCGCACCCATTCCGGGCAAAGGAACCATCGGCATTGAAGTCCCGAATCAGAAATCGGAAATCGTCACCATCCGTTCGATCCTTGATTCGGACCGGTTCAATAGCAGCACCTTCGACCTTCCGATAGGCTTGGGCAAGACGATTGCCAATGAGCCGTTCATTGCCGACCTGACCAAGATGCCGCATTTGCTGATGGCCGGCGCCACCGGGCAGGGAAAATCGGTGGGCTTGAATGCCATCATCACTTCCCTCCTTTACAAGAAGCATCCTTCCCAGCTTAAATTCGTGCTGATAGATCCCAAAAAGGTTGAATTGACGCTCTTCTCCAAGATCGAAAGACATTTTCTTGCCAAATTACCTGACCTGGAAGAAGCCATCATCACCGATACGCGCAAGGTGATCCGCACGCTCAACTCGCTGGTTATTGAAATGGAGAGCAGGTACGACCTGTTGCAGGATGCCCAGGTGAAGAACATCAAAGAGTACAACCAGAAATTCATTGCCCGGAAATTGAAGCCGAACGATGGGCATCATCATCTCCCGTTCATTGTATTGATCGTAGATGAATTTGCCGACCTGATCATGACGGCCGGCAAGGAAATTGAGACTCCTCTGACCAGGCTGGCTCAATTGGCACGTGCAACGGGTATTCACCTGATCATCGCCACCCAAAGACCTTCGGTGAATATCATTACCGGAACGATCAAAGCCAACTTCCCGGCCAGGATGGCTTTCCGCGTCATCTCCAAGATCGATAGCCGGACCATCCTCGACACCGGTGGAGCAGATCAACTGATCGGACGGGGTGATATGCTGCTGTCAACCGGCAGTGACCTGCTGCGGCTGCAATGCGCCTTCGTCGACACCCCTGAAATTGAACAGATCACTGAGTTTATCGGATCCCAACGGGGTTACCCCTCAGCATTCTCGCTTCCTGAATATTATGATGAAGAGACGGAGCCCAATAAAGACTTTGATCCGAACCAAAAAGATGAATATTTCGAAGAAGCTGCACGCATCGTGGTGAGAGCCCAGCATGGATCCACATCCCTGCTGCAGCGAAAACTTAAACTGGGTTACAACCGGGCCGGACGCATCATCGACCAGCTTGAAGCTGCCGGCGTGGTGGGGCCTTTTGAAGGAAGCAAAGCCAGGGAGGTCAAGATCAAGGATGAGGTCACCCTGGAACAACTGCTTTCAACCATGAAAGAATGATATTTTGAAAACCTGCCTATGAAAAAGCTTTTTCTATTCATTGCCTTCCTGATCCCCCTGGTAGCCATCTCCCAAATGGTAGTCCTGGCGCAAAAAGACAGCAAGGCCACTGCACTGCTTGATCAAGTGAGCAAAAAGACGAAATCCTTTAAAACCCTGAAAGTTGAGTTCTCCTACAACATGGAAAACAAACAAGCCAAGATCAAGGAATCAAAAAAAGGAACTTTGCTGCTTCAGGGCGACAAATACAAGCTGGACATTGCCGGGCAAATAGTGATCTGTGATGGGAAGACCGTATGGACCTATATCAAAGATGCCAATGAAGTGCATATCAATGAAGTTGGAACCGATGAGGATGCCTTTACCCCATCCCGGCTCCTGAGTTCCTACAACCAGAACTACAAATCCAAAATGGTCAAAGCCAAAAACGAAGGAGAGGCATCTGTGGAACTTATCCCGCTGAAAGGAAAAAATTACACCAAAGTGATCCTGACGGTTGACAAAGAGCAGTTGCAGGTCAAACGATTCATCATTTACGACAAAGTGGGGAATGTTTTCTCTTATGTCATCACTAAGTTTTCTCCAAATCCTTCCCTAAACGTCAATGAGTTTACGTTTAACAAGGCGGATTATCCGGATGCCGAAATCATCGACATGAGGTAGTTTCATTCCTTATGATTTTCCACAAGTGTGATCGTACGGAAGAGTTGAAAGTCATTGCGGCGGAGATCCGGCGACAGGTGATCCTCAGCCTTGCTGAGGCTGGTTCCGGCCATCTCGGAGGCTCACTTGACCTCGCAGATATCTTCGCCGTTCTCTGGTTCCATACCTTACAGCACGATCCACATAACCCTCACTGGGAGGAGCGCGACAGACTCATCCTTTCCATTGGACATGTGGCTCCGGTTTTATATGCCAGTCTTGCCTTGAGTGGATATTTCCCGGTAGAAGAACTGGCTACCCTCAGAAAACTGGGATCCAGACTTCAGGGCCACCCGGGAAAAGATCATGGATTGCCGGGTCTGGAGGCATCCACCGGATCGCTGGGACAAGGTCTGTCACTTTCTGTAGGCCTCGCCCTGGGTGCGAAAATCAGTCACAAGGAATGTAAGACCTTCTGCATCCTCGGTGACGGTGAACTGCAGGAAGGTTCGGTCTGGGAAGCGGCCATGAGCGCGGCCCATCATCAATTGGGAAACCTTGTCGCGGTTGTCGACAGAAATGGGGTGCAAATTGATGGAACCACCTCCCATGTAATGAAACTGGAACCCCTGGCGGATAAATGGAAAGCTTTTGGCTGGCAGGTGGTAGAATGTGACGGACATGACCACCAGGCGCTGATGGAAGCTCTCTGCCCTGCCCGGGAACCTCATCAGCAACCCAAGGTAATCATTGCCCGGACGGTGATGGGCAAGGGGGTTGCAAGCATTGAAGGCGATTACCGGTGGCACGGAAGAGCACCTTCGAAGGAAGAGGCAGAAAAATTCTTAGAGGAACTCCAGCATGTATCTCAATAGAGGAAATAAAGCCACCAAGACCGGTTTCGGGGAAGGGGTTCTGGAAGCCGCCAGGAAAAATCCACAGGTCGTTGGAATCGGCGCTGATATTACAGCTTCAGTGGGAATGAACCTGTTTGCAGATCAGTTTCCTGACCGGTTCTTCTCGTTGGGCATTGCAGAACAAAACTGCGTGGGTGTTGCCTGTGGACTGGCCATGACTGACAATATCCCGGTTTTTTCCACGTATGCCGTTTTTGCTGCGCTTCGGGCAGCCGATCAGATCAGGGTCTCACTCTGTTACAACAACCTTCATGTGGTGATCGGTGGCGCTCATGCCGGCATCTCTGTGGGTCCCGACGGAGCCACCCACCAGGCTTTGGAGGATATCGCCATCATGCGGGTTTTACCCAATATGACGGTGCTCTCACCCTGCGATGCCACACAGGCCAGGATCATGACCATTCAAGCCATCAACCAATGTACTGCTCCTGTTTACATCCGTTTTGGCCGGGAACCGGTCCCTGACTTTACAAATGATTCTGTTCCTGTTGAGATAGGGAAAGCCCGGCTCATGAATCCGGGTAACGACCTGACGATCATCGCCACCGGGCACATGGTATGGGAAGCACTGGCGGCAGCTGAAATACTTAAGGAAAAAGGTGTTGGTGCAAGGGTCATTAATATGCATACCATTAAGCCATTAGACCAGGACATCATTATCCAGTCAGCCGGGGAAACCGGGCGGATCATTACGGTGGAAGAGCACCAGATGACCGGTGGCCTGGGAGGGGCAGTAGCGGAAGTATTATCACAACAACACCCTGTTCCGCTTCAGATCATTGGCATGCCAGACCACTTTGGCGAATCGGGAAAACCTGCAGAACTACTGGAAAAATATGGACTTTCTGCCCAAAAGATAGCCGAAAGCACTACCCATTTCCTTATTTCACGGTAAACCGGCTAATCCATTCCACCCATTTCGGGAAACCCTCACCGGTGAGCGCCGACAATTGGATTGTATCGATATCAGGATGAATATGGTGAATATTACTTTTCAACGCACCCATATCGAGCCGGATGTGGGGTAAAAGATCTGTTTTATTGATGACACACAGATGAGACGAACGGAACATGTATGGATACTTTAAAGGTTTGTCCTCCCCTTCTGTGGTGCTGATTATCAGTACCCTCCGGTATTCACCCAGATCAAAGAGCGAAGGGCAGACCAGATTTCCAACATTTTCAATAAAAACGATTGAACCTTCGGGAGGGTTAAGGATTTTTAAAGCCCGTTCAACCATCGAAGCATCCAGGTGACAACCCGTACCGGTGTTTATCTGCACCGCCTCCGCCCCTGCTTTCGCCACCCGTGCCGCATCCAACTCACTCTGCTGATCGCCTTCTATAACAAAGACTTTTCTTTTACTGGTGAGGATCTGAATGGTTTTTTCCAGTAACGTTGTTTTCCCGCTCCCGGGAGAACTTACGAGATTCAGGCACAGGATGCCCTTTGCCTCCAGAAATCCCCTGTTCTTTGCCGCAACGAGATTGTTGTGATACAATACATCTTTCTCCAGGACAATCCTCCTCGACTGAGCCTCCTCATGGTGGTGATGAGGTAACCCAAGCCGGTGAGCCTTGTCATGGTCGGTTTCCTGCTTCTGTGACTCCAGGCCATCTTTCTTCAAAGCATCCTCCTGCCCCACCTTCCTGATGGTGAGTTCATCATGTTCTCCGCATCCACATGTTTCGCACATATTTTCAAGTTTTAATCGACAAGCATTGATTTGATTAGAATATCCGTTCCACCAGGTACTACTGACAAACACAACGTAACATTGCCTCTCCCGGCCTCTTTAAGCGCCAGAGAAAGTGTAAATTCAAAAACATCCCGATCCACACATGACCCCTCTCCAATCTCGATCTCCATTTCGCGGAGTGCAGTCGCTGCCGCTTTTTTCATCTCCTCCTCCGCCAGGCTGATCACTTCCGCTGCCAAAGTTAATTCATGCATGTTGATGCGATTAACAGATTCGTGGTAACTGGTCGCCGCTGAGCATGTCGAGATAACGCTGGGATCCTGTTTGTGTTTGAAGGATGACACGGCCGGGGTTATTTCGCGTTATTGTTCCAATGTCTGCTGCCAAGCGACCATATTGGTCCTTCCGGAGAACATGCAAGGCTTTCAATGCATCTCCCGGGCGAACGATGATGACTGCCTTTCCTTCATTGGCAATATACAAGGGATCAAATCCCAGGAGCTCACAAAAGCCCCTCACGGCGCTTCGACAGGGGACCTTTTGTTCGTTCACTGAGATGCCAAGGCTTTTTCCTTCCACCGCTTCATTCAACACCGTAGCAACTCCGCCTCTCGTCGCATCCCGCATAAACGTGATGTCAATTCCGGCTTTCAGAAGTCTTTGGATCATGTGATTCAGGGGGGCGCAATCAGACCGCACCCTGATTTGCATATTAAAGCCTTCCCTGGCTGCCATGACCGCCGTTCCATGATCCCCGACATATCCGGTCACGATTATGTGATCACCTGGTTTCATTCGCTTTCCGGTAGCAATCGGAATTTGTTTCAGACCAATGGTTCCAATGCCAGATGTGGAGATGAATATCTTATCGCATTTTCCTTTATGTACAACCTTTGTATCTCCGGCAACAATCTTAACGCCTGCTTCTGCTGAGGCTTTGGCCATGCTCTTCACAACCCGGATCAGATCTGTGACCGGAAATCCCTCTTCGATGATGAAAGAGGCACTGAGGAATAACGGTTTTGCCCCGGTCACCGCCAAATCATTAACAGTTCCGCACACCGCCAGTTTTCCAATATCCCCTCCCGGAAAAAAAATTGGGTCCACCACGAAAGCATCAGTTGTAAAAACCAGTTTTTGATTCGGAACATCGATCCTGGCCGCATCTGTTTTCTCCGAGAGTATTGAATTGTCGAAGTACCTCATGAAGATTTCATGAACGAGGGTGGCCATGCTTTTTCCCCCGCTTCCGTGCTTAAGCAATATTTTGTCTGTTCTGATCATGTGGCATATTTATAGGCTGCAGCACAGGCTCCTTCTGATGAGACCATGCAAGCGCCGACAGGATCATCCGGGGTGCATTTTTTAGCGAAGAGTCTGCAGTCAGCGGGCGCCTGCAGCCCTTTAAGGATGTTTCCGCAGATACAGCCTTTGGGTTCCGGCGATTCTTTCATTTTCAACGGAAAACGGAGGTCAGCATCAAACGTGGAAAATGCTTTTCTGATCCGCAAACCACTTTCAGGGATGACCCCAAAACCACGCCATGGCTCATCCGCCGGCGAAAAAACCTGACGCATGCGTTCCTGTGCAATTGTATTTCCTTCAGATTTGACAACCCGTTTGTATTGTACCTCAACCCTGGGGGTACCACTTTCTACTTGTCTTACCAGCAGGAGGATTGAATGGAGAATATCAGCCGCTTCAAATCCCGAAACGACCACCGGAATGTGAAAGTTTTCCACAATGGGTTGGTACATCCTGGTGCCGGTAATGGCGCTCACATGTCCGGGGGCGATGTACCCGTTGATCCGGATACCTTCATGGATCAACTGCTGCATGACCGGGGGCATCACCTTATGAGCGCTCAGGAGGCTAAAATTCACCAGACCTGATTTTTTAGCTTCAATAATAGTGATTGCGCTGGCCGGGGCTGTCGTCTCGAATCCAATCCCCAGGAAAACGACCTGCCTGGTTGGGTTCTCTCGGGCAATTACCACGGCATCCATGGCCGAATAGACCATCCGGACATCCATTCCATTTCCCCGCTCCCGCTCCAGGGAAGAAGATGATCCCGGGACCCTAATCAGGTCGCCATAAGTGGTGATGATCACATCTTTCATTTGTCCGATCCGGATGGCCTTATCGATGTAGATCCGGCTTGTAACACAGACCGGGCAACCTGGACCGGAAAGCAGTTTGATCGTTGGAGGCAGCATTTGCCGAATGCCAAACTGATGGATCGCCATCGTATGGCCACCACATACTTCCATGAACTGCACTTCCTTTTTCGAAATTGCATGGATCCTGGAAGAGATGTCTTTCAATAACGTCTGGTCCCGGTATACATCTATATATGGTATCTTTTTCAATCGATATCTTTTTCCTGATCTTCCATTGACAATACTTCTTTAAAGAGACGAATGGTTTCTGCTGCTTCCGCCTCATCAACCTTCTCAATGGCGAAGCCTGCATGGAGGATCACATAATCGCCCGGCAACACCTCATCCAGCAGATCAATGCGAGCCTGATAGGTCACGCCGCCAATCTCAACACCAGCCATGTTCCCATCAACAGAAATAACTTTCGCAGGTACACCTAAACACATCTTTTCAGTTTTTTTGCAGCAATTAATAATTGTCCCATGGCTATCCCCCCATCATTGGAAGGTATCTTTTCATGAGCAAAGACCCGGAAGCCTTTTTTCTCCAGGCATGCCATGGCGTTTTCGAGCAGTATACGATTCTGAAAAGAGCCGCCGGAGAGAACGACCTTTTTCAACCCCGATTCTTTTCCCAGATTCATCACGGTGTCAAAGATAATGGAAACCACAGAACTGTGAAACTTTGAAGAAATTATGGAGACTGGGGTCTTCCGGTCAATATCTTCCAGAACTCCCCTGATCATTGGCCTAAGATCGATGGATTCTCCGATAGTATAATCGTATTTCGCTGTTTCTTGCGCGTGAGCGATGGCCTCCAACTTCATGGGCGCTTCGGCCTGGTATCCGTTTCCCTGGCAAACTCCCGTCAACGCAGCGATGGCATCAAACAACCTCCCTGCACTGCTTGCCAGGGGGCTATTTACCCGATTATCCAGCATGGTCTCGAGAAATGCTTTCTTTTCTCCCGACAGGTTTCTGATAAAAGGTATTTCCAAGTCCTTCCATCTCTTTCCATAGGTGTGATGAAGCCAGGATACCGCCATCCGCCAGGGTTCTTCCGACGCCTTATCACCTCCCGGCATGGGAACATAGTCAAAATGAGCATACCGGGTGTATTTTTCCAGGTCAGCAATAAAAAATTCAGCGCCCCAGATATTTCCATCATCTCCAAGTCCAAGACCATCCATGGCTACCCCTATCACTTCTTCATTCAAACCATGCTCCGCCATGCATGAGGCGATATGGGCATGATGATGCTGTACCGAAATACATGTTACCTTATTTATATAGTCCATCGCATACCTGCTCGATAAATACTCGGGATGGAGGTCATGTACAAGGCAGGTCGGCGAAAACCGGAACAATTTCGAAAACCGTTCAACGGATTCCAGGTAAAATTCAAAGGTTGCAGGATTCTTTATATCTCCGATATGCTGGCTCAGGATGGCCTTATTGCCCTTGCCCATACAGAAGCAGTTGGCAAGTTCGGCGCCGGCAGCGAAAATACCTTCAACCGGGAGCCTGGTCATCACAGGCGAAGGGACAAATCCCCTGGAACGACGGATCACCCGTTCTATTCCGCCCATGATCCTGACAATACTATCATCCGTCCGGTTCACGATCCTGCGGTTATGAACCAAAACGGCATCTGCAATTCCGTCAAATGTATGAAGCGCTTCCGAATTATCAATCATGATCGGGTCGTCACTGATATTTCCACTGGTCATGACCAGTGCAGGCAGCGATAACTCTTTGAATAGCAAGTAGTGGAACGGAAGATAAGGCAGCATCACCCCCAGATCAGAAAGCCCTTTGTTTAAGGCAGGAGACAACGGCTTACCCTTCGGTTCTCTTTTCTGCCTGGCAAGGATGATGGGTCTTCTCCAGGAAGTGATCGATTGGAGGCTTTCCACATCCAGTTCGACATATTCTTTAAGTATTTTCAGATCCCTGAACATCAAGGCAAAGGGCTTCTGATCCCGTCTTTTTCTTCTACGCAATAACCTGACAGCTTTCTCATTGAATGGATCGCATGCCAGGTGAAACCCGCCAAGGCCTTTCATGGCTACAACTTTCCCTTGCTCAAGCATCTTTACCGCTGCCCGGACGATTTCCGGGAGGTCTTTTGTGATGGTTGAGCCGGTGATCAACTCATACACCGGGCCACAATGATTGCAAGCCACCGGCTGAGCATGGAATCTGCGATCAAAAATATCCTGATATTCCGCTTCGCATTGAGAACACATGGGAAACACCTTCATGCTTGTTTTCGCCCGGTCGTATGGCAAGTCATTGATGATCGAGAACCGGGGACCACAATGGGTACAATTAACGAAAGGATAATCCAGCCGGTGAGACTGGGATTTCATATCTGAAAGACAGGCATCACAAACGGCAATATCCGGACTCACCTCGGTTATCTCTTCCGATGTATCCCGGCTGGAAATGATCCGAAAGTCACTGAATGTACTTTCAGACATCTTGGTTGAAGTGACTAAAATCTCTCTGATCTCCGCTGCAGCCGGGGCTTCTGTTCTGATCCCATCAAGAAAATCTTCCATTTTATCGGCTGTTGCGGCAATTTCCATTTCAACCCCATCATTTGTGTTCCGAATCCAACCATTGACCTGATGAATCCCCGCCATCCGGTAAACGAACGGTCTGAAACCAACGCCTTGCACCAGTCCGCTAACCTGGACGTGATATACAATCGTGGGTTTATGATAGGAATCTGGCTTGCTTTTATGTGAAAAAGTCAATCAATGGTAGTTTCATACAAAAATATGCAAAGTATCAGATATCACAACCTGTGGACAATAATTCTGTCAATATTTGCATTATCAGAAAAAATAGTTAGGTTTGCTACCCTAATTCTGTTCGGCTTATGGGTAAACGCCTGAAAGAAGTCTTCTGTGAGAAGTGTCCGGTCGCTGACAAGACACATCTTATCAAGCTTGACAATGCTGATCTTTCCTACCTTAACGACCAAAAAAAGGTACTGAATTTTCGCAAAAGTCAAAAAGTCATCGAGGAAGGAAATAAACCGGCCGGCGTATTTTGTCTAAGGGAGGGAAAATTAAAAGTTTACAAACAAGGCCAGGATCATAAAGATCATATCACGCGATTTCTTTTGCCAGGAGATTTTTTAGGTCTCCGGGCGATCATCAGCGGGAATCCGTATTCCCATTCTGCTGCGGCCATCGAAGATTCCACTGCCTGTTTTATCCCTAAAAGCGATTTTTTCCAACTGATGATCAAGTACCCCGATTTTGCAAGACACCTGATTGAATATCTGAGTAAACTCCTGGAAGAAGCCGAAAAAAAAATGACCAATCTTGCCCAGCTCCCGGTTAAATCAAGGCTGGCTGAAACACTCCTGTTCCTCCATCAAACATTCCATGGCCCTGCCTCTGATCCTTCAGTCGATTACCTCAACCTCACCCGGAGTGATCTGGCCAATATCATTGGAACCGCCCAGGAAACGGTGATACGGGTCCTGGCTGAGTTTCGTGATGACAAGATGATCGCCCTGAAAGGGAGAAAGATCTACATCTTGAACGTTGAGAAACTTCAGAAAATCGCCCTAAATAACGATGATTAAGCCACTTACGCACCATTTCATCTGTCCTCCCATGCCATTCTGAGCGAAGCAATATGTCTCGTTGCCTACTCAGATAATTGTGATTTTTTTTGATTGTTGATAAATTAATCAAAAATCTGATATTTATCATTTTTTAAATAAATAAAAGTATTTTAATTTGTTAATAAATTAACAAAGCATGAAAAAAGCTGGATCAACGGGTGTATTTATCTACAATCCTCCCATAGCCATTCCTTATCCTTTCGACATCACGGAGATAACCTGTTACTTGTCTTCCTTCCCAAATGTCGTCAGGATATGGCAATACCCTGACTTTCCCTGGAGTGAGAAAAACCTGGTGAAAATGATCACAGAACATCAACTGGAAAGGTTGGTGATCGTTGGCGTTTTGTGTGGGACCGTCAAAACCCTGTTTTCCAAAGCCATGACATTGGCCGGCAAAAACCCCCGCCATGTTTACCTTGCCAGTTTTGATGAGTACGGCATTGAATTGACCAAAGACTTAGACCGGGCCAAGTCATTGCTTGCCCATATGATCACCGATATTCCGATGGAAGTCAATCCTGCCGGGATTCAGCCCATCACGCAACCAGCAACCCTGGTTATTGGGGGAGGAATTGCCGGGATCCAGGCGGCGCTGGAGATCGCCTATAGCAACAATACCGTCTACCTGGTTGAAAAAAGCGGAACCATCGGAGGGAAAATGGCAACCTTCGACAAGACCTTCCCAACGCTCGATTGCGCAGCATGTATTCTGACGCCCAAGATGGTGGAGGTCAACCAGCATCCCTTTATCAATTTGATGAGTTACGCTGAAGTTCAGGACATTAATGGCAGTCCGGGAAATTATACCGTAAAAATCCTCAAAAAAGCACGCAAAGTCAATGTTCAAACGTGTATCGGATGTGGCACCTGCGCGGAAAAATGCCCTGCCCAGGAGCCCAGCGAATTCGATTTCGGAACTACCATGCGAAAAGCCATCTACATTCCTTTTCCTCAGGCAGTTCCAAATAAATACATGATCGATGCTGCGTCCTGCATCTATATTAAGAATGGAAAATGCCGTGCCTGTGTAAAAGCTTGTCCGGTACCTGATTGCATCAACCTTGACGAGCAGGATGCAACGGTCGACATCAATGTTGGCAATATCATCGTAGCCACCGGTTACAAACCATTTAATGCTTCACGGATGGCAGAATTTGGCTACGGAAAGTTTCCCAACGTGCTGACATCACTTGAATTTGAAAGGCTGCTGAACGCTTCTGGTCCAACCGGAGGCAATATCCACCTCCGTTCACAGGATAAAAAAGGAAACTGGATTTTCACTGCCGATACACCCAAACCCCATCGCATTGCCATCATCCATTGCGTCGGAAGCCGCGATAAGAACTACAATAAGTATTGCTCCCGGGTATGCTGCATGTACTCCCTGAAATTCTCCCACCTGGTCATGGAAAAATTATCTGATGCGGAAATCTTTGAGTATTTCATCGATATGCGCTCCTTTGGAAAGGGTTACGAGGAGTTTTATGAGCGGATTAAATCTGAGGAAGTTGAGATCATCCGGGGAAAAACGGCAAAGATTGAAGAAAAGGATGGAAAACTGTTTATACGAGGAGAAGATATCCTTAAAAATGATTTGATCGAGAATGTGGTCGATATGGTGATTCTCTCTGTTGGCCTGGAGCCCTCAGAAGATACCGCCAAACTCAGCGCCATGATGGGCATACCGATATCTGAAGGAGGTTGGTTCAATGAATTATCATACGATATCGAGCCAACTGCCACCATCCGTGGCGGCATCCATCTGGCCGGAACATGTCAGGGTCCCAAGGACATCCCTGACTCCGTTGCCCAGGGATCAGCAGCCGCAGCCAAAGTCATCCGAAGCATCCTCAAAGGAACAGTCTCCCAGGAACATGACTTCATCCCGCAGGAAAAGATCAAATCCTATTTAGCCGAAATTGAAAAATAACAATTATAAAAACAACAACCTATGAGTGTCCGTCTTCAGCCTGAACTCCGCAATCAACTGATCCAATTCGGGATCGGTGACTGGAATGCTTGCTATCATTGTGGTACATGTACGGCCATTTGTCCCCTGTCAGAAAAAGGATTTCTGTTTCCAAGAAACAAGATCCGCCTGATGCAGATGGGTGTGAAAGATGAACTGGAAACAAGCGTAGAACCCTGGCTCTGCTATTATTGCGGCGATTGCACCAAATCCTGCCCCAGAGATGCCAACCCTGGCGAACTGATGATGTCGCTGAGGAGATACCTTACCTCAAAATATGACTGGACAGGTCTCTCCAGGAAATTTTATACATCTGGCGTTTGGGAATTGGGATTTATCCTTGTCTTTGCAGCTTTGGTGGTGATCGCTTTCCTCTTCCTGCTCCCTGCTTATGGGTTTAAATTCACTACCGAACTCACCGCCCAGGGAGGTGTCCAGGTCAACGCCTTTGCCCCCTGGGAGTACATCGAAATATTTGACTGGAGCATGGCGGCAGTAGTGGCGCTTTTATTGATCTCCAACATCCTGAGGATGTATTACAAGATCATCTGGAAAGATGGAAAGACCACTGTTTCAATATGGACGCATATCCGCGAATTCTGGCTGCTGATCTACAACTTTGTCGTGCAACCCAGGTTTTCAAAATGCGAGGATAAAAACTACTGGCTTTCTCACTGGTTCCTGATGTCAGGATATACCATCATGTTTATCGTCATCGTGGTGTATCTGGAGTGGTTCCAGACCGATGAGATTTTGCCTTTCTGGCACCCTCAGCGAACATTGGGTTACTATGCAACCTTCGGTTTGCTTTTCGGGCTGTTTGTCGCCATCATTGGCAGAATCAGAAAAAAAAGGATCAAATTCCAGTTCTCACATGTCAGTGATTGGCTATTCCTCATCATGCTGACCCTTACGGTGATTACAGGTATTCTGATCCATATATTCCGCATTAACGGCATGGCATGGGCTACTTACATCTCCTATATCGCCCACATGGCCATCCTGGTGCCGATGATCCTGATCGAAGTGCCCTTCTCCAAGTGGTCACACCTGGCTTACCGGCCCTTTGCCGTCTATTTCCAGCAACTGAAAAAGCATGCTGTTCCCAGAAAATCGAATCAATAATTTTGAAAAATACATCACATGGAAGAACCGAGAATAGGTGTTTACATTTGCTGGTGCGGAACCAATATCGCCAAGATGGTGGATGTGGAAGCCGTTGCAAGCGAAGTCAGCTCGATGCCCCATGTCGTGCTGGCAAAGAACTATAAATACATGTGTTCTGATCCGGGACAGGAACTGATCATCAAAGATATAAAGGTACACAACCTGAACCGGGTGATCGTAGCGGCCTGCTCTCCGCGCATCCATGAGTTGACTTTCCGGACTGCCTGCGAAAAGGCCGGTATCAACCCGTATCTTTTTGAGATGGCCAATATCCGCGAGCAGGACTCCTGGGTGCATACCGACCGTTCGGAGGCGACCAAGAAAGCGATCGACCTGGTTATTGCTGCCATCCGGCGGGTTCGCTTCCACGAAGCGTTGGAAAAGCGGTCTGTCAGCGTCAACCCTGCTACCCTGGTTATTGGCGGAGGTATTGCCGGAATGACTGCATCCCTGGAAATCGCCGCTTCAGGAAAGCAGGTGTACCTGGTCGAAAAAGCTGATCACCTGGGTGGCATGGTTGCACAACTGGACCTGACTTTTCCGCATCTTTCCAGTGCACAGCAGATCATCCATCCCCTCATCCAGCGGGTGAAGAACAACCCAAACATCAAAGTATTTTTGAATACACAGATACAACAGGTACATGGATACATCGGGAACTTCAATACCACCATCCTGCAAAATGGGAATGAATCGGTGGAGATCGAATTCGGTAACATCATCGCTGCCGTCGGATTGAAACCCTTTGACCCGGTCGTCATTCCTGAGTATGGATACAAGAAGATACCCGATGTTGTTACCTCTGTTGAGTTTGAGCAAATGCTCCTTTCTGGCCTCATCCAAACCAGTGAAGGCAAAGATCCCAGGAATGTGGCCATCATCCATTGTGTAGGAAGCCGGAATAAAAAGTTCCATGAGTATTGTTCGCGGGTCTGTTGTATGACGGCGCTGAAATATGTCCATCAAATACGGGCTGCCTTACCCGATGCCAATATTTTTGAGGTATATGCTGATATGCGGGCATATGGCAAAGGGCATGAAGAATTCTACGCCCATACCACGCATAAGCAGATCATTTTCCTGATGTTTGACCAGCAAACCGGACTACCGAGAATCCGAAAAGCCGGCGCTGCAGACAAATGCAACATAATCATCGAGATGGATGAGCTCCTGTCGGGCATTTCGATTGAAGTCCCGGTAGATATGGTGGTGCTTATGACCAACATGGAAGCGCATGATGATGTAAAAGAGGTGGTTCGTTCCATCGGGGTAAGCCTTTGCGGCAACCAGTTCTTCATTGAAAAGCATCCCAAACTCGATCCGGTCGCAACAACCACAGGTGGCGTATATATCGTAGGAGGTTGTCAAGGTCCCAAGGATATTCCTGATTCAGTCTCCCAGGCAAGGGCTGCTGCTGCCAGAATCCTGGCCACTATCGCTCAGGAATCGGTTCCGGTGGAAGTCACTACTGCACAAGTCAATGAGTTACTGTGTTGCGGTTGTCAGACCTGTGTCCGGGTTTGTCCTTACTCAGCTGTTTCCTATGATGAATCAAAGAAGAGTTCGGTAGTCAATGAAGTGCTTTGCAAGGGATGTGGAACCTGCGGTGCTGCCTGCCCCGCCGGAGCCATCAAATGCAAGCACTTTACCGACAGTCAGATCCTGGCCGAAATCGAAGGAATCATGTCACTCTCCTACAAATACTGATTTCAACCCATAATTCCCAATTACAAAAAGCGAGCAACGAACAACAAACAACGAATAGATATGGAATTCAGACCAACCCTTGTCGCCTTTCTGTGCAACTGGTGCTCTTACACGGGCGCTGATCTGGCCGGAACATCCAGGTTGCATTATGCGCCCAATATCCGGATCATCCGGATCATGTGTTCCGGACGGATTGAGCCGACCTTCGTACTGAAGGCTTTCCAGCAGGGAGCCGACGGAGTGCTGATCTGTGGCTGCCATCCGGGCGATTGCCACTATCAGGAAGGCAACTATAAATGCCTCCGGCGTTACAAACTGATCCAGAAATATACCCAACAGATGGGCATCGAAAAGGAACGGCTCAGACTGGAATGGATCAGCGCCAGTGAAGGAAAACAGTTTGCAGAACTTGTCAACGACATGACCAAAACCCTGCTGCAGGTGGGACCCAGCAAAGTCAAAGGAACCCTCGAAGTTGAACACTTAAAAAAATAAATAATGGATAAGGAACAAACTGCCGCCAAGCCAAAACTGAAGCTGGCTGTCTATTGGGGTGCAGCCTGCGGAGGATGTTGCGTGTCGGTACTCGACACCCACGAAAAACTGCTTGACATCGTCGCAGCCGCCGACCCGGTATTCTGGCCGATAGCCATGGATATCAAGTATAAGGATGTAGAGAACATGCCGGATAAATCGATTGACCTGACCCTCTTCAACGGCGCCATCAGGAATAGTGAAAACCTCCACATGGCAAAGGTACTTCGGAATAAGACCAAGATACTGGTTGCCTATGGCGCATGCGCCTACATGGGAGGCATTCCGGGACTTGCCAACTTTTCCGATAAAGAAGCGATCTTCCGGCGCGTATATGATGAAAGTGAATCAACCAACAACCCGGAAAAAATACATCCACAACGTGAAGTCAAGGTTAAAGAAGGTACCATTGAAATGCCCCAGTTTTTCAATGACGTTTACACCCTGAATCATGTGGTCGATGTCGATTACTTCATTCCCGGCTGTCCCCCCCAGAGTGAACGGCTGGTTGAAGTTTTTTCAGCCATCGTTACAGGCGCACAGCTGCCTCCTCCGGGATCTGTCGTTGGCGCCAATGATAAAACCAATTGCGATGAATGTAAACGCAAGAAAACCGATAACAAGCTGGTGAAGAAATTTTTCCGCCCGTGGGAGATCCAGGATGACAAAGAGACCTGTTTTCTGGAGCAAGGTGTCATCTGCATGGGACCCGCAACAAGAAGCGGTTGCGGCGTCAGATGCGTGGTAGGAAATTCACCTTGCCGGGGTTGCTATGGCCCACCCCCCGGAGTCACCGACCCGGGCGCCAAAATGATGTCTGCCATCGGCACCATGATTGATGCCAACAAACCAGAAGAAATTGACGAAATCATCGAAACCATTGTCGACCCGGCAGGACTCTTTTACAGGTTCAGCCTGCCTGGTTCAATTTTAGGGAGGAAAGTGCAATGAAGAAAATACTGATAGACCCGATCACCCGGCTAGAAGGCCACGGAAAGATCAACATCTTTTTAAATGACGACGGAGAAGTCGAAAACGCCTATTTCCAGGTGCCCGAACTCCGTGGATTTGAAAAGTTCTGCGAAGGAAGACCCGTCGAAGAACTGCCCTCCATCGTCACCAAGATCTGTGGCGTATGCCCCGGTTGCCACCATATGGCTTCCGGCAAGGCCGTCGATGCTGTCTTTGGCGTCGAACCCCCACCAACAGCAAAAAAAATCCGCGAGCTTTTCTATATGGCGCATTTCGTTCACAGCCATATCGCTCACTTCTATGCCCTGGCAGCCCCGGATTTTGTCTGCGGACCCACCGCTCCCCCAGCGGAAAGGAATATCCTGGGCGTGATCGCCAAAGTTGGACTGGAAATTGGCGGAGAAGTGATCAAGCAGCGCCGTATCGCCCAGGAGATACAGGCACTCATCGGCGGTCATCAAACCCACGTGA